>NZ_JCBAJO010000170.1:0-10169 GCF_059772245.1 Cupriavidus sp. R6-3 | reverse complement strand
CCGGCGGCCACCTGCTGACGATCGTCGCGCTGTTCTTCGGCCTCGGCCTGCTGCTGACCTTCACCCCTTGCGTGCTGCCGATGGTGCCGATCCTGTCGTCGATCGTGGTCGGCGAGCATCTGCATCGCGGCCGCGCCTTCGTCGTGTCGCTGGCCTATGTGCTCGGCATGGCGGTGGTCTACACCGCGGTCGGCGTCGCCGCCGGGCTGATCGGCGAAGGGCTGGCGGCAACGCTGCAAAAGCCCTGGGTGCTGGCGCTGTTTGCCGCGCTGATGGTCGCGCTGGCCCTGTCGATGTTCGGCCTCTACGAACTGCAACTGCCGCAGCGCTGGCAGACGCGCCTGACCGACTCCGCCAATCGCCGCCCCGGCGGCCAGATCGCCGGCGCCGCCGCGATGGGCGCGATCTCGGCGCTGATCGTCGGCCCCTGCGTGACCGCGCCGCTGGCCGGCGCGCTAGCCTATATCGCGCAAAGCGGCGACGCCTGGACCGGCGGCGCCGCGCTGTTCTCGATGGCGATCGGCATGGGCGTGCCGCTGCTGCTGGTCGGCGTCGGCGCCGGCAACCTGCTGCCGCGCGCGGGCCGCTGGATGGAGGCGACCAAGCGCGTGTTCGGCTTCCTGCTGCTCGGCGTCGCGCTGTGGATGATCGGGCCGGTGCTGCCGGCCTGGCTGTCGATGCTGGGCTGGGCGACGCTGCTGCTGGTCGGCGCGGTGTTCCTGCGCGCCTTCGACGGCCTGGGCGCGGACCCGCATCCGGTGGCGCGGCTGGGCAAGGGGCTCGGCGTGCTGTCCGCGCTGGCGGGCGCGATCCTGCTGGTGGGCCTGGCCTCGGGCAGCCGCAATCCGCTGCAGCCGCTGTCGCATCTGGTGGCGGGCGCCCGAGACGGTGCGCCGGCGGCCGTGGCGGTGCGCTTCGAGCGGATCCGCTCGGTGGCCGAGCTCGATGCCCGCATCGCGCAGGCCAGCGCCGCCGGCAAGCCGGTGCTGCTCGACTTTTATGCTGACTGGTGTGTCTCCTGCAAGGAAATGGAGCGCTTCACCTTCAGCGATCCGCGCGTGCAGGCGCGGCTGGCCGACGTGGTAATGCTGCAGGCCGACGTGACCGCCAACAATGCCGACGACAAGGCCCTGCTGAAGCGCTTCGGCCTGTTCGGCCCACCGGGCATCATCCTGTTCGGCGACGACGGGCGCGAGCTGCCGGTGCGGGTGATCGGCTATCAGGCGGCGGGACGCTTCCTGGCGAGCCTGGAACGCGCGTTCGGGCCGGCGGGCGCCTGACGCAAAGCCGGGGCCTAAGCCGGGGCCAAAGCCGTGGCCTGCCCGCGGCCCCGAATCACTCCCGCCACAACCAGCGGCCGACCGCCCACATCGCGCCGATTCCCACCACCACCGCGCCCATCAGCCAGATCGACCACCAGAAGCCGCTGGGCTCCTGCAGCCACGGCATGCGCTCGAAGTTCATGCCGAACACGCCGGTGATCAGCGTCAGCGGCATGAACAGCGCGGTGATCATCGTCAGCATCCGCATGGTGCGGTTGGTCCGGTGCGCGACCGCCGAGAAGTGGATCTGCACCGCGGATTCGATCGAATCCTCGAGGCGCCGCGCATGCGCCAGCACGCGGAGGATGTGTTCCATCACGTCGTTGATGCGCACCAGCAGCACTTCGTCGCGATCGTTGGCAGTGCCGCCGGCCGGGTCGCTGTAGGTGTTGTCGAGCAGGCTGTCGCGGAATTCCTGCAGCGCGTCGCGCTGTTCCTCGCACAGATGTTCCAGCCGGCGCAGCTGGATGCGCGCATCGAGCAGGCCCTCCCAGCTGGAAAAGCCGCTGCGCGCATTGAGCAGCGCACGCTGCCAGCGGTCGAGCTGGCGCGTCAGCGGCGCGCGCAGTTCGAGATAGCGGTCGACCATCGCGTTCAGCAGCCGCAGCATCAGGTCCTCGGGACGCGTCGGCGGACGGATGCCGTGCACCAGCGCCGTGCTGCCATTGGTGCGGACCTCGGGCCGAGGCCCGCGTGTCAGCTCGAGCAGCCGCTGGCGGACCTGCTCGATCGTGCGCGACTGCCCGGGCCGCACGGTGGCCAGCACGTGGTCGAACACGAAGAACGTCACCGGCTGCGTGTCGATGCGGGCGAGCGCGGGCAGGAAGCCGGGCGGATGGCGGCGCGGCTTTGTTGCCGGGGCCGAGGCGCCGGAGGGACCGGCGGTGCCCGCCGCCCCCGTCGCCGCCGACGTCCCCGATGCCCGCGCCGCGGTGTCCGCTCCGCCGTTGTGCGGCGCGCGACTGTTGCCGGCACCCGTGCCGGCGTCGCTCGCATTGCCGCCCACCGCCGCCGGTCCCTCGCTGCCGGCCTCGGCAATCAGCCGGCTGGTCTCGAACGTCAGCTTGCGGAAGATCACCATGTCGTAGGCATGCGTCGTATCGAAGAACGACGGATGCGCGGCATTGGTGGCGTCGGCCAGATGCAGGTCCAGCACCGGTGCGCCGGTCAGCGTCTGCAGGTTGTTGCGCCAGGCCGACGGCGCCGCGCTGACTTCGGCGAGCGTGCAGTCGACCCAGACGAAGCGCGGCGCGGCCTGTTCGGCGAGAAAGGCGCGCGCGGCCTCGAGCGAATCGAGCGGATGGACCTGGCTGGCGGAAAAACCGAGCAGCTGCATGCGCGAGGGATCAGCGCGCCAGCAGGCGGGCGGCGTCGAGCGCGAAATAGGTCAGGATGCCGTCGGCACCGGCGCGGCGGAACGCCAGCAGCGATTCCATCATGACCTTGTCGTGGTCGAGCCAGCCGTTCTGCGCGGCCGCCTTCAGCATCGCGTACTCGCCGCTGACCTGGTAGACGTAGGTCGGGAAGCGGAACTCGTCCTTGACGCGCCGGACGATGTCCAGATACGGCATGCCGGGCTTGACCATCACCATGTCGGCGCCTTCCATGATGTCCTGCGCGACTTCGCGCAGCGCCTCGTCGGTGTTGGCCGGATCCATCTGGTAGGTCATCTTGTTGCCCTTGCCCAGATTGGCGGCCGAGCCCACCGCGTCGCGGAAGGGGCCATAGAACGCCGACGCGTACTTGGCCGAGTACGCCATGATGCGGGTGTGGATGTGGCCGGCATCCTCGAGCGCATTGCGCACGGCGCCGATGCGGCCGTCCATCATGTCCGACGGCGCGACGATGTCGACGCCGGCCGCGGCCTGCGTCAGCGCCTGGCGCACCAGGATCTCGACGGTCTCCTCGTTCAGCACGTAGCCGTCGGCATCGAGCACGCCGTCCTGGCCGTGGCTGGTGTACGGGTCGAGCGCGACGTCGGTCAGCACGCCCAGTTCGGGGAAGCGGTCCTTCAGCGCCCGCACCGCCCGCGGGATCAGTCCGTCGTCGCGGGTCGCCTCGATGCCGTCGGGCGTCTTCAGCGAGGGATCGATGACCGGGAACAGCGCGATCACCGGGATACCCAGCTGCACGCATTGCTCGGCCACCGGCAGCAGCAGGTCCACCGACACGCGCTCGACGCCCGGCATCGAGGCGACGGTCTGGCGCTGGCCCTGTCCGTCGAGCACGAACACGGGGTAGATCAGGTTGTCCGGCGACAGGCGGTGCTCGCGCATCAGCCGGCGCGAGAAGTCGTCACGGCGCATGCGGCGGGGGCGGAATTCGGGGAAGGTCGACATGGTGGGATCGTCAGTCAGGGGGACGGCGGAGCGCGGCGGGCCACGATACCTGGGCGATGGCAGCGTCACGGCGAAGGGACCGGATGTGGCAGGGGCTTGGCCTGCCGGGCGGCGGCGTCCCGCGTCCAATAAAAAACTAAACTTTTGTGCGTGCCCGCTATCATACTCGCGGACCCTTTGCGTTGCGCCGCGTGCGTGGCGCGAGGTCCCCCGCTACTCCTCCCTGAGCGGGTACCCGCCTCGCGGCGGGAATATTCCCCCCCGTTGCTTGCAGCGGGGTTTTTTTTGCGCGCTCGCTTACGACGGGGTGCCGTCGCCGCCCGGCTTGCGGTCGGACTCGCCGGGAGGCGTGCTGTCCGGCGCGTCGTCGCCGGCGGCCTCCGGCGCTGCATCGTCCGTTGGCGATGCAGCGGCCGCCGGTGCATCGTTGGCCGCCGGCGCCGCGGCAGGCTGCGCCTCGGGCAGCCCCAGCCATCCGGCGATATGGCGCTGCGCCTCCTCGATGCCGCGGCGCTTCAGGCTCGAGAACAACTGCGCGGTCAGCAAGGGCGGGTTCTCCAGCTGGGCTGCATAGTCGGCCAGCACGCGGCGCGTCTCGCGCAGCGCCAGCGCATTCTCGCTGCTGGTCAGCTTGTCCGCCTTGGTCAGCAGCACGTGGATCGGCTTGCCGGTGGGCAGAAACCACTCGACCATCTGGCAATCGAGATCGGTGAAGGGCCGGCGCGCATCCATCATGATCACCAGCCCGGCCAACTGCTGCCGGGCCTGCACGTAGTCGCTCAGCAGCGATTGCCAGTGGTACTTGGCCGAGCCCGACACCTGTGCGTAGCCGTAGCCCGGCAGGTCGACCAGGAAGGCCAGCGGATCGGGTGCCTTGACCGGCGCCACCGCAAAGAAATTGATGTGCTGCGTGCGGCCGGGGGTCTTGGACGAGAACGCCAGCCGCTTCTGGTTGCACAGCACGTTGATGGCGGTCGACTTGCCCGCATTGGACCGTCCGGCAAAGGCGACCTCGGGCACGGCGGTGGCCGGCAGGTCGCGCAGATGGTTGACGGTGGTGAAGAAGCGGGCCTGGTGTAGGAGAGACATGAGGGAGAGGCAGGGTCGGGGAGGCCCGCGCGGGAGTGCGCCAAGCGTCTATCCGAGAAGCGATTTATTGTACAATACCGCGGTTAACGGCCTCCCGGCCGGGTGGCGTTCGACGTTCTTTTGGCCTTGTTGGCGGCCGGCATGACCTGATATTGCCGGCCGGCAGTGGTCTGCCAACGGGTCTGTCCTGTCTTTTCGCCCCAATGCGCGTCCTCACCGCAGGCCGGAGGCTGACCGGCACGCGATAGCGAATTCAAAACAATTCAGACAAGGTGTGCGAATGAATGGCATTGCGAAACTTGTGGCTGTCGTAGCACTGGCCTTGCCGGCAACGGCCTTCACGGGTCTGGCCTCGGCCGCCGAGCAAGCCGCCGTCAAGGCGGACCCGGCCAAGGGCGAGACCCTCTACACGCAGGGCGCGCCGGATCGCAATGTTCCCGCCTGTTTGAGCTGCCACGGCGCCAACGGCAACAGCGGCGCCGCGGTCAATCCGAAGCTGGCCGCGCAGCATCCCGAATACAGCGACAAGCAACTGGCCGACTTCAAGGCCAAGGTGCGCAACAACCCGATCATGACGCCGATCGCCTCGCAGCTGACCGCCCAGGAAATGCGCGACGTCGGCGCCTACCTGGCCCGCCAGACGCTAAAGCCCGCCAGCGCGAAGAACAAGGACACGATCGAGCTGGGCCAGAAGATCTACCGCGCCGGCATCGCCAACAAGGGCGTTCCCGCCTGCGCGGCCTGCCATGGGCCGGCCGGCGCCGGCATCCCGGCGCAGTATCCGCGCATCGGCGGCCAGTTCTCCGAGTACACCGAGGCCCAGCTGGTGGCCTTCCGCCAGGGCGGCCGCAAGAACAACGCGGTGATGGCCGAGGTCGCGGCGCGGATGTCCGATGCCGAGATCAAGGCGGTGGCGGACTACGTCGCCGGCCTGCGCTAAGCTCACCGGTAGCCCCGGGCCGGCCGGCCCTCGCCGGCGCGGTGCGGGGGCGCAACCAACCGGACCGGCGATAATCGAAGAGGGTGGCCCGCGTCAGCGCGCCTCCCTCTTTGTCTTTTGCGCCCCGCGCCTTCAGCCTTTCCTGCCATGCCGACCGCTTCCACTTCGGGCCTGCGCCTGAAGACCCCCCACCGCCTGCTGCGCGATACCGTCGAGCTGGTCTCGTCGATGCGCTTTGCGATCGCGCTGCTGTCGGTGATCGCGATCGCCAGCGTGATCGGCACCGTGCTCAAGCAGAACGAGCCGTACGCCAACTACGTGAACCAGTTCGGCCCGTTCTGGGCCGAGCTGTTCCACGCGCTATCGCTGCAGAAGGTCTACGGCTCGTGGTGGTTCCTGCTGATCCTGGCCTTCCTGGTGGTGTCGACCTCGCTGTGCCTGGTTCGCAATGCGCCGAAGATGGTGGCCGACATGCGCTCGTGGAAGGACCATGTGCGCGAGCGCAGCCTGCGCGCCTTCCACCACCGCGTCGAGTTCGATGCCGCGCCGTCGCGCGCCGGCTCGGTGCAGCGCCTGGGCGCGCTGCTGGCCAACCGTGGCTATCGCGTGCGCCAGGTCGAGCACGACGGCGCCACGCTGCTGGCGGCCAAGGCCGGCGCGGCCAACAAGCTCGGCTATATCCTCGCGCACGCGGCGATCGTGGTGATCTGCATCGGCGGGCTGCTCGATGGCGACATGCTGATCCGCGCGCAGATGTGGTTCGGCGGCAAGACGCCGATCCGCGGCAACGCGGTGATCAACGAGATTCCGCCGCAGCACCGGCTCTCCAGCAGCAACCCGGGCTTTCGCGGCAACGCCTTCGTACCGGAGGGCGCGACCGTGTCGACCGCGATCCTGAACGTTGCCGACGGCGCGCTGGTGCAGGACCTGCCGTTCACGCTGACGCTGAAGAAATTCATCATCGAGCATTACTCGACCGGCATGCCGAAGCTGTTCGCCTCGGACGTGGTAGTCACCGACCGCGCCACCGGCAAGCAGACCGCCGCCACCATCAAGGTCAACGAGCCGCTGATCGTCGACGGCATCGCGATCTACCAGTCCAGCTTCGAGGACGGCGGCTCGCGGCTCAAGTTCGTCGGCTATCCGATGCAGGGCAGCTCGGCGAAGTCCTTCCCGTTTGCCGGCACGGTCGGCAACAGCGCGCCGCTGCAAGGCACCGGCACCGCGGTCGATGCGCAGGGGCTGGCGGTCGAGTTCAGCGACTTCCGGCTGATGAACATCGAGAACGTGACCGATGCCTCGGGCAAGGCCGATGCGCGCGGCGTGGCGACGCGCCCGCTGAACGAGCGCATCGAGGCGCGCCTGGGCGCGGCCGCCAATCCCGAGCGCGAGAAGCAGCTGCGCAATGTCGGCCCATCGGTGCAGTACAAGCTGCGCGACCGCAACGGCCAGGCACGTGAATTCCACAACTACATGGTGCCGGTCCAGCTCGACGGCCAGTCGGTGTTCCTCGCCGGCACGCGCGATACGCCGAACGAGCCGTTCCGCTATCTGCGCATTCCGGCCGACGAGCAGGGCAGCGTGGCCGACTGGATGCGGCTGCGCGCGGCGCTGCAGGACAGCGCACTGCGCGGCGAGGCCGCCCGCCGTTTCGCGCTGGCGTCGATGCCGGGCGACGACAAGGCCGAGGTGCGCACTCAGCTGGCCGAGAGCGCGCGCCGCGCACTGGACCTGTTCGCCGGCGCGGCGCGGCACGATGCCGATGCGCCGCCGGGCGGCTTCGCCGCGATCGCGGCCTTCCTCGAGCGCTCGGTGCCGCAGGCCGAACAGCAGAAGGCCGCCGACGTGCTGCTGAAGATCCTGAACGGCTCGATGTGGGAGCTGTGGCAGCTCGCGCGCGAACGCGCCGACCTGCCGGTGGTCGCCAACAGCGCCCAGAGCGGTGCCTTCCTCCAGCAGGCGATCAACGCGCTGTCGGACAGTTTCTTCTACGTCGCGCCGGTGTTCCTGCAGCTGGACGACTTCCAGGAGGTCAAGGCCAGCGTGTTCCAGATGACCCGTGCGCCTGGCAAGAACATCGTGTATCTTGGCTGCCTGCTGCTGGTGCTGGGCGTGTTCGCGATGCTCTATATCCGCGAGCGCCGCGTGTGGGTCTGGGTCAAGGATGCGCAGCCGAATGCGGCCCAGGATGCCGCGCCGGACGATGGCGCGCCACGCGCCGCCGGCAGCCACGTGCTGATGGCAATGTCGACCCAGCGTCGCACCCTGGACTTCGAGAAGGAATTCGCCGCGCTGCGCGAGGACGTGCAGCGTGCCGCGGCGGCAGCGCAGGACGCGCCGCCCGCGGCGCCGGCGACACGGTAGGGATTTCGTCATGTCTTCCAATTCTTCCAAGCTGCACGCCCCCGCCAACCCCACGGCGAACGAAGGGCACGCCCCGGCGGCAGTGGACACCTCATACCTGGAGCCCTCGTTCCTGGGCCGGCTGTCGTGGCTGGACTGGCTCTACGCGCTGTTGCTCGTGGTCGGTGCCGGCATCGGCCTGGCCCGCTACGGCCAGTGGATGGACGGCTACGACAAGGCGGTGCTGATCGGCGCCGTGCCGACCTTCGCGCTGCTGGGCTGGCACTGGAAGCCGGTGCGCGCGCTGATGGCGGGCCTGGCCGTGCTGGCGCTGCTGGCCGTGCAGCTCTACCACGGCGAACTGGCGCGCGCGGAGCAGGCCTTCCTGCTCAAGTACCTGCTGTCGAGCCAGTCGGCCATCCTGTGGATGTGCGCGCTGGTGTTCCTGTCGACGCTGTTCTACTGGGGCGGCCTGCTCGCGCGCTCGCAGACCGGCTACGGGATCGGCCACAAGCTGGCCTGGGCGGCGGTGGTGCTCGGCTTTACCGGCATGCTGGTGCGCTGGTACGAGTCCTACCTGATCGGCCCCGATATCGGCCATATCCCGGTGTCGAACCTGTACGAAGTGTTCGTGCTGTTCGTGCTGATCACCACGCTGTTCCACCTGTACTACGAGGGCCGCTACCGCACCGGCGCGCTGGGCCCGTTCGTGATGCTGGTGGTGTCGGCGGCCGTCGGCTTCCTGCTGTGGTACACGGTCAGCCGCGATGCGCACGAGATCCAGCCGCTGGTGCCGGCGCTGCAGAGCTGGTGGATGAAGATCCATGTGCCGGCCAATTTCATCGGCTACGGCACCTTCGCGCTGGCCGCGATGGTCGCGGTGGCCTACCTGCTGAAGCAGCGCGGCATCCTGGCCGAGCGCCTGCCCGCGCTGGAGCTGCTCGACGACGTGATGTACAAGGCGATCGCGGTCGGCTTCGCCTTCTTCACCATCGCCACCATCCTGGGCGCGCTGTGGGCGGCCGAGGCCTGGGGCGGCTACTGGAGCTGGGACCCGAAGGAAACCTGGGCGCTGATCGTCTGGCTGAACTACGCCGCCTGGCTGCACATGCGCCTGATCAAGGGCCTGCGCGGCGCGATGGCGGCGTGGTGGGCGCTGATCGGGCTGTTGATCACCACCTTCGCTTTCCTTGGCGTCAACATGTTCCTGTCCGGGCTGCACAGCTACGGCGAATTGTGATCGTTGTGATCTGAAGCGCGCTTTTACGGCGTGGAAGCGAGGAAACCTGCCCTTTCGGGCAGGTTTTTTTGATTGGAAAGGGAATAAAGCGGCGCCTGAGGGTGTTTACTGGGAAACACGGCGCCGGTGGGCGGCGCCGACCTTTCCTGGAGACAGACATCATGGCCCTCTCGCGCCTTACCGCTTCCGGTCGTCTTGCCCTTCCCCTCACCGTCGCCGCCGCCATCCTGCTGACCGCCTGTTCCGGCATGGGCATGGGCTCGGGCAGCAGCAGTGCCAGCGCCAGCAGCTCGGCCAGCACCAGCGGCAACATGCCGCCGACCGTCAAGGTCAGCAACGGCGTGCTGACCGACCCGCAAGGCCTGACGCTGTACACCTTCGACCGCGATACCGCGGGCAGCGGCAAGAGCGTCTGCAACGGGCAATGCGCGGTCAACTGGCCGCCGCTGCTGGCCCAGCCCGGCACCTCGGCCACCGGCCAGTACACGATCATCACGCGCGACGACGGCAGCCGGCAGTGGGCCTATCGCGGCAAGCCACTGTACCGCTTCGCCAAGGACACCAAGCCGGGCGACCGCACCGGCGACAAGGTGATGAACGTCTGGCACATCGCCACGCCGTGAGGTGACTTAACGCGGTGCCGTGACCCGGTGACGTGACCCGGTGACGTACCGCGGCGACGTAAGGCGGTGCCATAAGCCATCGGCGACGGGCGCCGCGGCCCGCCGCACCAAAGGCCGGCCGGCCGGTCCAAACTGTGCCGGCCCGGCGCGATCCGTGGGACCGCCCGGCGCGCCGGCGCTCCGCCAAGCAAGGAACGACGATGTGGATTCCCTCTCCGAAATGGCTGCGCGGCGACGACATTCCGTCCAGCGAGATCACGCCGCCCGAAGCGT
>NZ_JCBAJO010000017.1:0-47970 GCF_059772245.1 Cupriavidus sp. R6-3 | reverse complement strand
GTCGGCCTTCAGTTGCGCGATGGCCTCGCGCACGATCGGCCGGCTGACGCCGAACGCCGTCGCCAGCGCGGACTCGGCCGGCAGGCGGGCGCCGGCGACGAAGCGGCCGGCGCCGATATCGGCGCGGATCGCATCGGCGATGCGCGAAGCCAGGGAGGAGGGGCGGGTCAGCGGTTCCAAGTGGAGCGTTCCGGCGGCTTGTGCGGGGCTTGTGAATACGGGAGGATCGGCGTCAAGCCGGCCCGCCGCATAAATCTGTAAGGCTGTCAGACAGCTTTTGCGCGATTTTGGCCCGCCTTTGCGCCGACGTCAAGGCGTGGACGACGGGCCGCCGGTGCGCGCCGTGCCCGCTCCGTCCCGCCTTGCGCGCCGCTGTCGGCGCCGGCGTCAGGGTGCGGTGACGGGCCGCCGGTTCCAGCCGTGCCGCCGTCCGCGCCGCCGCCATCCGCCCCGCCAATCGTTCCGCTATCCCCCTTAGGTAGGGGGTTGCTAAACCTTTGGGGCGTGGCGCCGATAGCTGTGGAATCGGGAAGGCGCGGCCGCGGCCCGGCGGCCGCCTCCGCACTGTCGCCCACGCCGGTGGGCATTGAGATTGGGATGCCCATGATTCCTCTGACACCGAACGACCTGCCGGTCGGCCAGCCCTTGCCCTGGTCGCTGCTGGACGGGCAGGGCAACCTGCTGCTCGGCAGCGGCAAGGTACTCGCCGACGGCCGCGACGTTGCGCTCGTCTTTCGCCACGGCTCGGTATGCCGGCCCGATCCGCTGCCCGTCTCGCTGCCGGCCGACGACGCCGCGCCGGCGGACGCGGTGCCCGCGCACGCGTCGGGCCCACTCGGGCTGCAGGTCGGCACGCTGCTGCAGATCAAGGCGCCCGACGATGGCGGCCGCGCCGCGGCGAGCCGGCTGATCGGCTTTATCGACCAGGGGCTGTTCGTCAGCTGGCCGCAGTTCGGCGGCAAGGATGCCACCTTCCAGGCGGGCGAGGAGGTGCTGCTGCGCGGCTTTACCGGGCGCTCGATCTACAGCTTCCACTGCACGGTGACCGCGGTGTGCCGCAGCCCGTTCCGCTATCTGGTGCTGTCCGTTCCGACCGAGGTACAGCAGGTGCCGGTGCGCAGCAGTCCGCGCGTGCAGACCCGGCTGGCGGCACAGCTGATGCATCAGGACGGCGACACGGCGAGCCCGCCGCGGCTGGCGGTGCTGTCGGATCTGAGCGCCGGCGGCGCGCTGGTGCAGACCGCCGCGCCGCTGCCCGCGCCCGGCACGCGCCTGCAGCTGCGGTTCGTGCTGCGGACGGTGGGCACCGACAGCGAGATCACGGTCGACGCGTGGGCGCGCAATCCCGCGCGCGACGACGGCGACGCCGAGTTTCCGGCGTTCGGCGTGGCGTTCGACCTGCTGGGGGAAAGGGAGGCCGCGCTATTGCACTGCTATATCTACGAGCAGCTGCTGGCGGCGGCGAGGATGCCGGTGTAGGGAGGAATGGATCCTCTCCCATCGCGTGGGAGAGGGCTGGGGAGAGGGCCCGGCGCTCGCGGGATGGCGGCGTTCGCGATTGCGGAGGGTGTTTGCCCTCTCCCCCGCCCCTCTCCCACCGTGTGGGAGAGGGGAGGAACGACAGCCGCGGAAGGCTGCCTACATCCCCACGTAGTTCGGACCGCCGCCGCCTTCCGGCGTCACCCAGACGATGTTCTGGGTCGGGTCCTTGATATCGCAGGTCTTGCAGTGGACGCAGTTCTGCGCGTTGATCTGCAGGCGCTGCCCGCCGCGTTCCTCGTCGGCGACGAACTCGTACACGCCCGCCGGGCAATAGCGGCTTTCGGGGCCGGCGTACTTGTCCAGGTTGATCTGCACCGGCACGCTCGCATCCTTCAGCGTCAGGTGAGCGGGCTGGTTTTCCTCATGGTTGGTGTTGCTGATGAACACCGAGCTGAGGCGATCGAAGGTCAGCTTGCCGTCCGGCTTCGGATAGACGATCTGCTGGCATTCGGCGGCCGGCTTCAGGTAGACGTGGTCCGGCTTCTCGCGGTGCAGCGTCCACGGCGGGTTGCGGATGCCGAGCTTGGGCAGCAGCCATTGCTCGATGCCGGTCATCAGCGTGGCGGTGGTGCGACCCTTCTTGAACCACTGCTTGAAGTTCTTCGCCTGCAGCAGTTCCTTGTACAGCCAGCTGTTCTCGAACGCGGCCGGATAGGCGGTCAGCTCGTCGTGCTGGCGGCCGGCCTGCAGCGCCTCGAAGGCGGCCTCGGCGGCCAGCATGCCGGTCTTGATCGCGGCGTGGCTGCCCTTGATGCGCGAGGCGTTCAGATAGCCCGCGTCGCAGCCCACCAGCGCGCCGCCCGGGAAGATCGTCTTGGGCAGCGACAGCAGGCCGCCCGCCGTGATCGCGCGCGCGCCGTAGCCGATCCGCTTGCCGCCCTCGAAGTACTGGCGGATCTCCGGATGGGTCTTGAAGCGCTGGAATTCCTCGAACGGCGACAGCCACGGGTTGGTGTAGTCCAGGCCCACGACGAAGCCCACCGCGACCTTGTTGTCCTCCATGTGATAGAGGAAGGAGCCGCCGTAGGTCGCCGGGTCCAGCGGCCAGCCGGCGGTATGGACCACCAGGCCGGGCTTGTGCTTGGCCGGGTCGATCTCCCACAGCTCCTTCAGGCCGATGCCGTAGCTCTGCGGGTCCTTGCCGGCGTCGAGGCGGAAACGTTCGATCAGCTGCTTGCCCAGATGGCCGCGCGAGCCTTCGGCGAAGATCGTGTACTTCGCGTGCAGCTCCATGCCGAGCTGGAAGTTGTCGGTGGGCTCGCCATCCTTGCCGATGCCGAGGTTGCCGGTGGCCACGCCCTTGACCGAGCCGTCCTCGTTGTACAGCACCTCGGCGGCCGGGAAGCCCGGGAAGATCTCCACGCCCAGCGCCTCGGCCTGCTGGCCGAGCCAGCGCACGAAGTTCGACAGGCTGACGATGTAGTTGCCTTCGTTATGGAAGCACTCGGGCAGCAGCGCCGGCGGCGTGCCGCGCGAGCCGGTCTCGTTCAGGAACAGGAACTGGTCCTCGGTGACCGGCTGGTTCAGCGGCGCGCCCAGTTCCTTCCAGTTCGGCAGCAGTTCGTTCAGCGCGCGCGGGTCCATGATCGCGCCCGACAGGATGTGGGCGCCGGGCTCCGAGCCCTTCTCCAGCACGCAGACATTGACTTCGCTGCCATTGTCCTGCGCCAGCTGTTTCAGGCGGATGGCCGTCGCCAGGCCGGCGGGACCGCCGCCGACGATGACGACATCGTATTCCATGGATTCGCGGGGGCCGAACTGCTCCACGAGCTGCTGCTGGTCCATTGTCTCTAACCCTCTTTTGTTGCTGCGTACTTGTGTATGGGGAAGCGGTGATCCGGGATGGCCTGTGTCGCCGGAACCGGGCGACGGCAAGGTCGGCAAGGATGGCATGGGGCCGGCAGGCGGGGGACGGAATGCTGCGGATTGACGCGTGGTCCGGCTGCTTGTGATCGGCTCTTCTGCTGGATCGCGATGGATCGGCGCGCGGTGTTTCGCTCGCACGCTGTCGCCTCGCTGTTTCCTTTTTGTGCCCGAGTTCTTAGAATCTCCGGCATTGTCCGGGACTCGACACCCACAGGCAAGCAATTTTTTGGAACGATCGTTCGTTTTTTAATATACTGCCTCCGTTTTCCCACGCAACGGGGCAGCCATCGAACGCGCATGACGGCGCCAGCCGCGGCGCGTTCCACTGCAGAGGTCCATATGGGTTTGTCGATCAATCTCGAAGGGAAGGTCGCGATGGTGACCGGTGCGTCGAGCGGACTGGGCATGCGCTTCGCGCAGGTCCTGTCGGCCGCCGGCGCCAAGGTGGTGCTGGCCTCGCGCCGCGCCGAACGGCTCAAGGAGCTGCGCGCGGCGATCGAAGCCGACGGCGGCAGCGCGCATGTGGTGCGGCTCGACGTGACCGACCCCGACAGCATTCGCGCCGCGGTGGCGCATGCCGAGACCGAGGCGGGGGCGATCGACATCGTCGTCAACAACTCGGGCGTGTCGACCACGCAGCGGCTGACCGATGTCACCGCCGAGGACTTCGACTTCGTCTTCGACACCAATACCCGCGGCGCCTTCTTCGTGGCGCAGGAAGTGGCCAAGCGGATGATCGCGCGGTCCAAGGGCGCCGAGCGCAACGGCACGCCGCTGCCGCAGTCGCGCATCATCAATATCGCCTCGGTGGCGGGGCTGAAGGTGCTGTCGCAGATCGGCGTCTACTGCATGAGCAAGGCCGCGGTGGTCCACATGACCAAGGCGATGGCGCTCGAGTGGGCCCGCTACGGCATCAACGTCAACGCGATCTGCCCGGGCTATATCGACACCGATATCAATCACCATCACTGGGACACCGATGCCGGCCAGAAGCTGATCCAGCTGCTGCCGCGCAAGCGGCTCGGCAAGCCGGAAGACCTCGACGGCCTGTTGCTGCTGCTGGCTTCGGACCAGTCGCAGTTCATCAACGGCGCCGTGATCACCGCCGACGACGGTATGGTATAAAGCCAGCCGCGCGCGCCGCCGATATCGAATCATCACGATCCGGCGAGCGCGCCCGACGGCGTTCGCCTGTGCCCGACTCCCGCCAGAAGCGGGGCGGGCCTTCCAGCCCGGGGCTTATCCGGTCCCCTCGGGCGCCACGGCCGACGCCTGGCCACCTGCATGCCGCTGCCGATCCCCTAGGGTATTGGAGGTGTCCGCCCATCGCCAGTGTGGGCATAATTCGCTGGTGCCGATTCCATAAGCCTTTAATTAGCTGAGCCCGATCGCTGCGACCATGCCCCGTGCGTGAGGGAACGCCAGCGACAGCGTCGGCGACGACAAGGCATTCACAAAAGTACGCCGCCAAGGCGTCATGCAGCAGCTGCCGCGGTCCTGCAGGCCCGGCAGACCGGACCGGAGGCCGGGGAGATGGAGCAGCAAGAGCAGGCACGGCGCGACGCCGCGCCACAGCACGCGGTCGATTCGGCCTTGATCACCGAACCCGTGGACCAGGCAGCGGATGCCGAATTCCGCATCAGCCCCCGCATCGAAGACTGGATCGGCATCGTCGTGATGATGCTGCTGGTGATCATCACGTTCGCCAACGTCGCGGTGCGCTATCTGACCGATGAGTCGTTCGCCTGGACCGAGGAATTCTCGGTCTTCCTGATGATCGTGCTGGCGCTGGTCGGCGGCAGCGCCGCGGTCGCGCGCGACCGGCATATCCGCATCGAATTCTTCTTCGAGCGCGGCAGCGAGGCACGCCAGCGCCGGCTGGCGGTGGTGTCGGCGGTCGCCGTCGCCATCATGTTCGTCGCGCTGGCGGTGCTCGGCGCGCGTATCACCTGGGACGAATACACCTACGGCGAGACCTCGCCGGGCATCGGCGTGCCCAGCTGGTGGTACTCGGTCTGGCTGCCGCTGCTGTCGGCCTGCATCGCGCTGCGTGCGCTGGCGCTGGCCGGCCGCAACCTGCGGGCGCTGAAGGCTCTGCATGCGCAGCGCGTGCAGGACGGCGGGGAGCGCCAGCCATGACGCTGATCGCCATCGTGCTGTTTGCCGTCTTCATCGTGCTGATGCTGCTCGGCGTGCCGATCGGCGTCGCGCTCGGCCTCGGCGGCCTGGCGGCGATCGGGCTGTCCAATCTCGACACGCAGATGTTCGGCCTGCTGGCGGTGCCGCAGAACTTCTACGCGGGCCTGGCCAAGTACCCGTTGCTGGCGATTCCGATGTTCGTGCTGGTCGGCTCGATCTTCGACCGCTCCGGCGTCGCGCAGCGGCTGGTCACGCTGGCGATCGCCGTGGTCGGACGCGGGCCCGGCATGCTGCCGCTGGTGGCGATCCTGGTGGCGATGTTCCTCGGCGGGATTTCCGGCTCGGGGCCGGCCAACGCCGCCGCGGTCGGCGGCGTGATGATCGCCGCTATGTCGCGCGCCGGCTATCCGGGCTCGTTCAGCGCCGCCGTGGTCGGCGCCGCCGCGGCCACCGACATCCTGATTCCGCCGTCGGTCGCCTTCATCGTCTACAGCGTGCTGGTGCCCGGTGCCTCGGTGCCGGCGCTGTTTGCCGCCGGCATGATTCCCGGCGTGCTGGCCGGCATCGCGCTGATCGTGCCGGCGGTCTGGCTGGCGCGCAAGCACAGGATGGGCGCGGCCGAGGCCTCGCTGCCGCGGCCGCCGTTCTGGCGAAGCCTGCGCGAGGCGGCCTGGGGACTGTTCGCGCCGGTGCTGATCCTGGGCGGCATGCGCGCGGGCTGGTTCACGCCCACCGAGGCCGCGGTTGTCGCGGTGGTCTACGGCCTGTTCGTCGGCATGGTGGTCTACCGCTCGATCGGCCTGCGCGACCTGTACGTGATCTTCCGCGAGGCCGCCGAGACCTCGTCGGTCATCCTGCTGGTGGTGGCGCTGGCCGGCATCTTCGCCTACGCGCTGTCGACGCTGGGCGTGATCGATCCCCTGGCGCATGCCATCGCCAATTCCGGTGTCGGCGAATACGGCGTGCTGGCGCTGATCGTGCTGCTGCTGATCACGGTCGGCATGTTCCTCGACGGCATCTCGATCTTCCTGATCTTCGTGCCGCTGCTGCTGCCGATCGCCAATGCCTTCCAGTGGGATCCGGTGTGGTTCGGCGTGGTGCTGACGCTCAAGGTCGCGCTCGGCCAGTTCACGCCGCCGCTGGCGGTGAACCTGATGGTATCTTGCCGGATCGCCCGCGTGCGCATGGAAGAGACCGTGCCGTGGGTGGTATGGATGCTGCTGGCGATGTTCGGCGCGATGCTGCTGGTGCTGGCGTTCCCGCCGCTGGCGACATGGCTGCCGGCGAAGCTCGGTTATTGAGTAGCGAGGTTCGCTGCCGCCCCCGTATTTCTGCTTGATCTTCGGTCCATTCAGTCCAAATAACGATTCCCGAGAGGAGAACTGACTCATGAAACGCCGTGTCCTGATGCTGTCGATGGCCGCCACCATCGCCGCCGCCGCGCTCGCGCCCGCCGGTGCGATGGCGCAGACCTACAAGTCCGAATACAAGATGTCGCTGGTGCTCGGCCCGGCCTTTCCCTGGGGCAAGGGCGGCGAGATCTGGGCCGACCTGGTCCGCCAGCGCACCAACGGCCGCATCAATATCAAGCTCTATCCGGGCACCTCGCTGGTGGCCGGCGACCAGACCCGCGAATTCTCGGCGATCCGCCAGGGCGTGATCGACATGGCGATCGGCTCGACCATCAACTGGTCGCCGCAGGTGCGCGAGCTGAACCTGTTCTCGCTGCCGTTCCTGATGCCCGACTACAAGGCGCTCGACGCGCTGACGCAGGGCGAGGTCGGCAAGCAGCTGTTCGCCACGCTGGAGAAGGCCGGCGTGGTGCCGCTGGCCTGGGGCGAGAACGGCTTCCGCGAGGTGTCGAACTCCAAGCGCGAGATCCGCAAGCCCGAGGACCTGAAGGGCCTGAAGCTGCGGGTCGTCGGCTCGCCGCTGTATATCGACACGTTCAACGCGCTGGGCGCCAATCCGACCCAGATGAGCTGGGCCGACGCGCAGCCGGCGATGGCCTCGGGCGCGGTCGATGGCCAGGAGAACCCGCAGTCGGTGTTTGCCGCCGCCAAGCTGTACACCGTTGGCCAGAAGTTCGTGACGACCTGGGGCTATGTCGCCGATCCGCTGATCTTCGTGGTCAACAAGCAGATCTGGGAAAGCTGGACGCCGGCCGATCGCGAGATCGTGCGGCAGGCGGCGATCGATGCCGGCAAGCAGGAAGTGGCGCTGGCCCGCAAGGGCCTGGCCGAGCCGGGCGCGCCGGCGTGGAAGGAGATGGAGGCCCACGGCGTCAAGGTCACGCACCTGAGCCCCGCCGAGCATGACGCCTTCCGCAAGGCGACCGCCAAGGTCTACGACAAGTGGAAGAAGCAGATCGGCGCCGACCTGGTCGGCAAGGCCGAGGCGGCCATCGCCAAGCGCTGATGCGGGCGTGAACCGTTCCCGCGCCCCGCGCGCGGGAACGGCCGGCTGCCGTGGGCGACGCGGCAACCCTGATCCACATTCCCGATCCACAATCCCGAACCACACGGCAACCCCGAACCACACGCGATGAAACACGTCTTCACGCTGCGCATGCCGATCCGCTGGGGCGACATGGACGCGATGGGCCACGTCAACAACACCGTCTATTTCCGCTACCTGGAGCAGGCGCGCATCTCGTGGTTCGAATCGCTGGGCTGCAACGGCCGCGACGAGAACGGGCAGGGGCCGGTGATCGTCAACGCCCATATGAATTTCCGCCGCCAGCTGCGCTATCCGGGCGAGATCGAATGCCGCGTCTTCGCCGGCGAACTGGGCCGCAGCAGCTTCGAGACGCGCACGGAAATCCGCCGCTGCGATGACGACGACACCAACGCCGACACCGTGTTCGCCGATGGCGGCGCCAAGGTGGTCTGGTGCGACTACGAGGCGGAGAAATCGGTGCCGCTGCCGGCGGCGATCCGGACGCTGCTGGAGAGCTGAGGGACCCGGCTACGGGGTCGGTTTTCTCCCATCCCGCTTGTCGGAGAGGGGAGCAACCTCAATGATTGACCAGCCGCTGCACTAGGTCCACCGCCGTATGCGCGCCGTATTTCTTCATCAGGCGCGCCCGGTAGATGTCGACGGTGCGCGGGCTGATCGATAGCGACTTGCCGATCTGCTTGCTGGTCTTGCCCTCGACCAGCTGGGCCGCGATATCGCGCTCGCGCGCCGTCAGCTGCGCGGTCACCGGGCGCTTCTGCGACAGGTCCTCGAAGCTCCAGATGCCGGCCCCCAGCGGCTGTTGCCGGTCCAGCGCGCGGCCGGTGACGTGGCACCAGAACAATTCCCCGTTGGCCCGCTTCATGATCCGTTCGTCGGAATAGAGCCCGCGTGCGTTCATGATCGGCACGATGCGCGCGCCGGTACGCTCGAACTCGTCGGCGGTCGGGTACAGTACCTGGAACGACTGGCCGATCAGCGCCTCCCGCGTCGTGCCGAAGATGCGGCAGACCTCGTCGTTGCAATCCTCGATCCTGCGCTCGCGCGAGAGCACGAGGCCGACCGGCGCCAGCTGGAAGGCGGTCTGATAGTCGATGGCAGGCATTGTCCTTATGTATTTCTACGTACTGGCGTCCGCCGCGGGGCTTGCGTATCCTTTGGAGCGCTGTCGACGGCCGGCGCGCGGGTCCCGCCCGGCGCGGCCGTAGCGATTGTAACGTTACCCGCGAGCGGCGTCGCCGCCTCGTCCGGGAACATCATCGAGGAAGGAGAGACGATATGAACAAGGTCTACGCCAGCGCCGCCGAGGCGCTTGCCGGCGTGGTCCGCGATGGACAGACCATCGCGGTCGGCGGCTTCGGCCTGTGCGGCATCCCGGAAGCCCTGATCGCGGCGTTGCGCGACAGCGGCGCGAAAGGGCTGACCTGCATCTCGAACAATGCCGGCGTCGACGGCTTTGGCCTGGGCCTGCTGCTGGCCACGCGGCAGATCCGCAAGATGATCTCGTCCTATGTCGGCGAGAACAAGGAATTCGAACGCCAGTACCTGGCCGGCGAACTGGAACTCGAATTCACGCCGCAGGGCACGCTGGCCGAGAAGTTGCGCGCCGGCGGCGCCGGCATCCCGGCCTTCTTCACCAAAACCGGCGTCGGCACCATCGTGGCCGAGGGCAAGGAGATCCGCGAATTCGACGGCGAGCAATACGTGATGGAGCGCTCCCTGACCGCCGACGTCGCGCTGGTCAAGGCCTACAAGGCCGACAAGGCCGGCAACCTGATCTACCGCCGCACCGCGCGCAACTTCAACCCGATGTGCGCGATGGCGGGCAAGGTCACCGTCGCCGAGGTCGAGCAGATCGTCGAGATCGGCGAGCTCGATCCGGACGAGATCCACACCCCGGGCATCTTCGTGCAGCGCCTCGTGCTGAACGCCCATCCCGAGAAACGCATCGAGCAGCGCACCGTGCGTGCCGCGGCCTGACGATCAAGGAGACAGATCATGGCATGGACACGTGATGAAATGGCGGCGCGCGCCGCGCGCGAGCTGCAGGACGGCTTCTATGTGAACCTGGGCATCGGCCTGCCGACGCTGGTGGCCAACCATGTGCCGCCGGGCGTCGAGGTCTGGCTGCAGTCGGAGAACGGATTGCTGGGCATCGGCCCGTTCCCGACCGAGGAAGAGGTCGACGCGGACATGATCAATGCCGGCAAGCAAACCGTGACCACGCTGCCGGGCTCGTCGATCTTCTCGTCGGCGGACTCGTTCGCGATGATCCGCGGCGGCCATATCAACCTGGCCATCCTCGGCGCGATGCAGGTCAGCCAGAAGGGCGACCTCGCCAACTGGATGATCCCGGGCAAGATGGTCAAGGGCATGGGCGGCGCGATGGACCTGGTGGCCGGCGTCGGCCGCGTGGTGGTGCTGATGGAACATACCGCCAAGAAGAAGGACGGCAGCGAGGACCTGAAGATCCTGGAGGCCTGCACGCTGCCGCTGACCGGCGTGGGCGTGGTCGATCGGATCATCACCGACCTGGGCGTGATGGACGTCACGCCCGAAGGGCTGAAGCTGGTCGAGACCGCACCGGGCGTCAGCCGCGAGGAAATCCAGAGCAAGACCGGCGTGCCGCTGCTGTAAGGGCTCGGTCCACGCGACCGCGTCGGCGCGACCGGCGTCAGCCGGGCAGCAAGCCCCGCCTCGTATCGAGGCGGGGCTTTTTGTTTTCGGGTCGCCCGTGAGGGCATGCCATCGGGGGCGGCGCGCGGACGCCATGGCGCTGCCGCCGAAAGCGAAAGGATTCTTGGGGACCAAAAGCGCGGGGAGGCGATCCGGACCACAGTGCGGCCGTGCCGCGTGCCGGCACGCCCAACGACTCCCGACTCCCGACTCCCGGCTCCCGGCTCTCGGCTCTCGGCTCTCGGCTCCCGGCTCCCGACTCCCGACTCCCGGTCCCGACTCCCGGTCCCGACTCCCACTCCCGACTCCCGGTCCCTGCCATCATGCCCCTGCAATCTTCCTCTGCCATTTCGCCCGCTGCTCCGGCAGCGCCCGGCGCCGATACCCGGACGGGTGCCGCGCATGCCGATCCATCCGTATCGGGCATGCTGCCGATCCCCACCCAGCCCGCGTCCGCTTCTCCATCTGCCGCCGCGCCCGACGCCACGGCATCCATCCGCCTGTTGCCCGGCGATTCCCTGATGCATATCGTGGGCCTTCTCGATGCGCCGTCGCGGCGCGCGCTTGCCGGCGCGAACCGGCACATGCGCGCCTTGCTGGCGCCACTGCGCCGGTTCGACCGCCTGTATGCCACGATCCGCTGGACCCATTCGAGCGAGCGGCTCGCCGGGCTGCTTGGCAGCCTCGCCGGCGAACCGGCGCGGCAACGCGGCATCCTGCTGCGCGGCGTGGTCGAGCGGATTCCGCGCTTCAGGAGCGTTTCGCGGTTGCTGTCGGTGCAACTGATCGATCAGATCGCGCGGTTGCCCGCCGCCGAGAAAGCCGGGCCGCTGGTCGCGCTGGCCGCGCAGCTCCCCCGCGATCCGGAACTGGAGCGACGCATGCTGGCGCTGGCCGAACAATTGCCATCAAGCATGCGTGGCCAGGTGCTGGGACAGTGTCTGAAGTCCTTCTGCCCGGCAACGCCCGCGGGCTTCGAGCAATGGATGGCGACGGCCGATGCCTTGCCGCCCCAGGGCGCGAGCCGCCTGTTGGAGGCGCTCGTTCATGTCGCCGCGCGGCATGGGCAACTGAGCGAAGGGTTGGCGCTAGCCGTGATCGAGCGGGTCCGCGCGCTGCGCACGAGCGACGGCATGCCGGCACCCTGCCAGGAATGGGTACTGAACAAGCTGGTCGATGAACTGAATCTGGTGGTGGAGGCGGGGAGCGGGGCGAAGTCCCGTCTGGTGGTTTGGGATGCCATGCTCGAGACCGCTCGGGCCGCGCTCCAAGGCGGGCACTGGCCCCTGCTCGTGGCCGTGGTGCTGCACCGCTGGCTGCGCGGCGGGAACGTGCCATCGGCCGACCGGTCCCGCCGCATGGCGCAGCTGACAGCGCTTTATGCGGGGTTCAGAGCGGAGAAGCTGTTGGCAGCGGCAGCCGGGCAGGCGGGCCCGGTCATGCACCCGATGTGGTCGGTCCGGCAGGCGATGTCGATCGACCGATGCTTCGCCGAGGCCTCCGAACTGGACGCCGCGACCCAGGCGGCGCTATTCACCGAGTACTCCCATCTGTTCGTCACCATGCCAGGCGTCGAGCCCGACGATGACATCGAGCGCGATCGCTTCCTGCTGGGGCTGCAGCACATCGATGCGTTGAAGCCGGCGTCCTTGCGCGTCGGGCCGCTGACGAAGTGGGGGGAAGCGCTGCAGCTTTCGGAGGATGCGGCGCTGTGGATGCGCTTCACGGAAGCTGCCCATGCGCTGCCCGTCGAGTACCGCGCGACCGTGCTGATGCAAACGATATCGGCATCTCACTCGCGGACAGGGTTTTGGGTCCTGCTGGAGCAGACCGCGGTGCTGCCGCCCGCGCTCGGTGGGCCGCTGCTGGGCGGGCTTGCCTTCAGGGTGATGGGGGAAGACGCAGACGAGCAGCAGAGGCGGGCACAGGTGCTGATCGCGCTCGCATCGAAATGGCCGCCTCTCGCCTGCACGGATTTCGTGGTGAACGCGATGTCCACCGCGGGGTTTCTGAAGGGGGACGCCAGCCGGATGCTGCGGCAGTTCGCGACGGACATCGTCCAGCGCCTGCCGCTGGCGCGGCGCGCAGGGGTCCTGGCGGTGATTGCCACGCATCGCAGCCCCGAAGCGAAGGGCTGGGTCCTCGAGCAGTTGCCCGCGCTGGCCGATGACCAGCAGCGCTTTGCGGTTCCCGGCGAGCCGTTGCAGCCCTATCGCGCCGAGATCGTGCGCAGAATGATTCTCGCGCTGGGCGTGGGCGACATACCGACGGAAACCCAGTTCCGCGCGCTGTGGCCATCGTTACGCGAGGCATTGGACGGATTGGAGGCGGAGGCGCGCGGCTCGGCCGTCGCCGCTTTGGGCAGCCTGCTGACAGCACTGCCAACCGCGTTGCGCGACGACGTGGAGCAAGCCCTGGCGACCCACCGTGCAGGGGACCGGCCGGCGCAGCCGCCATTGCCCGCCGGGGCGCCAGGCAGCTGAGCCGCCTGCTTGTCCAGGCGGTCTAGTGCTGCGCCGCCGGGCGAGCGGGATAACGCGCGAACACCGACGCGCCGCCGTCGGCGCGCACCAGCAGCACCGAGTAGGGATCGACCCGCGGTCCCTGTTCCATGCCCGGCGAGCCGACCGGCATGCCGGGCACCGCGAGGCCGACCGCCTTGGGGCGGGCGGCCAGCAGCTTGCGGATCTGCTCGGCGGGCACATGGCCTTCTATCGCATAACCCTCGACCACGCCGGTGTGGCAGGAGCCGAAACGCTCCGGCATGCCGAGCCGGGTGCGGTGCACGCCGGTGTCCTCGACGTCGTGCACCTTGACCGCGAAGCCATGCTCGCGCAGATGCGCGACCCAGCCGTCGCAGCAACCGCACAGCGGGCTCTTGTAGACCTCGATCGGGGTTCTTGCCGCTGCCGCCTTTGTGGTCGGCGCGGCAGGGGCGGCGGGGGCAGCGGCCCGGGCCAGCGGTGCCAGGCCGGCCGACAGGGCGGCGCCGCCGATCAGGCCTTTCAGAACGTCTCTTCGCTTCATCGCTTGTCCGTAGGGCGCGCCATCACTGCGCGACCCAGCCTCCATCCATGTTCCAGATCGCGCCGCGCACCTGGCGCGCGGCATCGCTTGCCAGGAAGACCGCCAGCGCGCCCAGCTCGTCGGGCGTGACGAACTGCCCCGAGGGCTGCTTCTCCAGCACCAGCTCGCGCTTGGCCTGCTCGACGGGAATGCCCTCGCGCTCGGCGCGGGCCTCCACCTGCTTCTGCACCAGCGGCGTCAGCACCCAGCCCGGGCAGATCGCATTGGCCGTGACGCCGGTCTGCGCGGTTTCCAGCGCGGTGACCTTGGTCAGCCCGACGATGCCGTGCTTGGCGGCGACATAGGCCGATTTCTGCGCCGAGGCGACCAGGCCGTGGGTCGAGGCGACGTTGATCACGCGGCCCCAGTCCTTGCGCTTCATGCCGGGCAGCGCGAGCCGCGTGGTGTGGAAGGCCGAGGTCAGGTTGATGGCGATGATCGCGTCCCAGCGCTCGATGGGGAAGTCCTCGATGTTGGCCACATGCTGGATGCCGGCGTTGTTGACGAGGATGTCGACGCCGCCGAACTCGCTGTCGGCATAGCGCATCATGTCCTCGATCTCGTCGGCCTTGCTCATGTCGGCGCCGTGATAGCCGACGCGGATGCCGCTGCCGGCCTGCTCGATCTGGCGCCTGGCGCCGTCGGCGTCGCCGAAACCGTTGACGATCAGATGCGCGCCCTGCGCGGCCAGCGCCTGGGCGATGCCCAGACCGATTCCGCTGGTCGAACCGGTCACCAGCGCTGTCTTGCCCTTCAGCATATGAGCCTCCGTGGAGAAATGGGGTGCAATGCGCCGTGCCGCCGCGGCACGGTCGTCGTTGCTGTCGCATTGTAGCGCTGGCGTACAATCGGGCTTTGCCCAGCCGGCGCCGCTGCCGCGGCGTCATGCGCGACGCTCATGTGTCGCGGTTTTCGTCGTGCGCCATTGCCGCGCCTTATTCGCGTTCCTCGCGCAGGGAGTCAAGATGTCAGCCAGTCCGCGCCTCGGCTTCGTGCAGTGCATCAGCCCCGCTGGCCTGCATCGCATGGCGTACCACGAGTGGGGCGACCCCACCAATCCGCGCGTGCTGATGTGCGTGCACGGCCTGACCCGCACCGGCCGCGATTTCGACGACATCGCGCGCGCGTTCAGCGGCGAATACCGCGTGGTCTGCCCGGATGTGGCCGGCCGCGGCCGCTCCGACTGGCTTGCCGATCCGCGCCGCTACATCGTGCCGCAGTACGTGTCGGACATGGTGACGCTGATTGCGCGGCTGAACGTCGAGCAGGTGGACTGGTTCGGCACCTCGATGGGCGGACTGATCGGCATGGGCCTGGCCGCGCTGCCGAAGAGCCCGGTGCGCAAGCTGCTGCTCAACGACGTCGGTCCGCGCATCGCCGCCTCGGCGCTGGAGCGGATCGGCTCCTACCTGGGGCTGCCGGTGCGCTTCAAGACCTTCGAGGAAGGCCTGGCGTACCTGCAGACCATCAGCGCCTCGTTCGGCCGCCATACGCCGGAGCAGTGGCGCGAATTGAACGGCGCGATCCTGAAGCCGGTGCAGGGCGCCGAGGGCCTGGAATGGGGCCTGCACTACGATCCGGCGCTGGCCGTGCCGTTCCGCGAGACCACGCCCGAGATGGCCACGGCCGGGGAGGCCGCGATGTGGCGCATGTTCGAGTCGATCGCGGTGCCGGTGCTGGTGGTGCGCGGCGCGCAGTCCGACCTGCTGACGCGCGAGACCGTCGCCGAGATGGTGGCGCGCGGCAAGCAGGTGCGCTCGGTCGAAGTGCCGGACGTGGGCCATGCGCCGACTTTCGTCGATCCGGCGCAGATCGCGATCGCGCGCGAATTCTTTGTCGGCACGGGCGGGGCCTGAGCCCCGCGCCGCGCCAATAACCCAGAGCAGCGCAGGCTGCATCCATACAACGAACGATGAGCACGACCGCATTGAAACGCGCCCATGTGGGCAAACGTCTTTCCGAATATGCCGTCTACAACGGCGTGGTCTATCTGGCCGGCCAGGTGCCCGAGGTCGATCCGGAGGCCGATATCCGCGGCCAGACCCGCGAGGTGCTCGGCCATATCGACCGGCTGCTGGCCGAGGCGGGCAGCGACAAGACGCGCATCCTGTCGTGCCAGATCTTCCTGACCGATATCGCCGATATCGGCGCGATGAACGAGGTCTGGGACGAATGGGTGCCGCAGGGCAATACGCCGCCGCGCGCGACGGTCGAAGCGAAGCTGGCCAATCCGAAGTACCGGATCGAGGTGGTGGTCACCGCGGCGCTCAGTTGAGCGCCGCGCGGAAAGGCGTATTGAATCGCGTATTGAATCGCGCATTGATTTGCGCATTGATCTGAATGGCGTGGCAGGGGCAGCAGGGGAAGTGGTGACATGGTGACGTCCACCGACGCGACCGGGCAGATCGCCGGCACGCCGGACGCGGGCCTGGTCGAGCAGGCGCTGGCGTATGCGCGCGAGCATGGCGAGGCGGTGGCGCTGCCCACCGGCGAGAGCGTGCTGTCGCATGCCGAGGGGATGCTGCGCATCCTCGACGGCCTGCGCATCGACGACGCCGCGCGCGCCGCCGCCTGCCTGTTCCCGGTGGCGGCCTTCGTGCCGGAGACCGAGGGCGAGATCGCCGAGCGCTTCGGCGACGAGGTCGCGCGCCTGGTCAAGGACGTGCGCCAGCTGCTGCGCATCGGCGCGATCGCCGTCAATCGCGGCGACACCGTCGAAGCGCCGTCCTCGCGCAACGAGGCGCAGGCGCGCCACGAGCAGGTCGAGGCGCTGCGCAAGATGCTGCTGGCCTTCGCGCAGGACATCCGCGTGGTGCTGGTGCGCCTGGCCTCGCGGCTGCAGACGCTGCGCTGGCTCGCGCAGACCAAGAACGCGCCGCTGCCGGGCGTGGCGCGCGAAACGCTGGACATCTACGCGCCGCTGGCCAACCGGCTCGGCATCTGGCAGATGAAGTGGGAGCTGGAGGACCTGGCCTTCCGCTTCGAACAGCCGGACACTTACAAGCGCATCGCGCGGCTGCTCGACGAGAAGCGCATCGAGCGCGAGGGCTATATCTCGCAGGCCATCGAACGGCTGCAGCGCGAGCTGGCCGCGGCGGGCATCCGCGCGGAGGTCAGCGGCCGCCCCAAGCACATCTACAGCATCTGGAAGAAGATGCGCGGCAAGGATCTGGACTTCGCCGATCTCTACGATGTGCGCGCCTTCCGCGTGATCGTCGACGACATCAAGGACTGCTATGCGGTGCTCGGCATCGTGCACCACGTCTGGCAGCCGATTCCGCGCGAGTTCGACGACTACATCTCGCGCCCCAAGGCCAACGGCTACAAGTCGCTGCACACGGTGGTGATCGGCGACGACGGACGCGCCTTCGAGGTGCAGATCCGCACCCACGAGATGCACCACTTCGCCGAATACGGCGTGGCCGCGCACTGGCGCTACAAGGAGGCCGGCGGCAAGGGCTACAGCGGGCAGTTCGCCGCCAACGAGAGCTACGACGAGAAGATCGCCTGGCTGCGGCAGCTGCTGGCGTGGAAGGACGATGCCGACCACACGGTGGCGCACGACGAGTCGCCGTGGGAGCAGCTCAAGCATGCGGCAATCGACGACCATATCTACGTGCTGACGCCGCAGGCGCGCGTGGTGGCACTGCCGCAAGGTGCAACGCCGGTCGACTTCGCCTACTACCTGCATACCGACCTGGGGCATCGCTGCCGCGGCGCGCGCGTCGACGGCGCGATGGTGCCGCTGAACACGCCGCTGAAGAACGGCCAGACGGTCGAGATCGTCGCGGTCAAGCAAGGCGGGCCGTCGCGCGACTGGCTGAACGCGGATCTCGGCTACCTGGCCAGCTCGCGGGCGCGCGCCAAGGTGCGCGCCTGGTTCAACGCGCTCGATTCGCAGGAGACCATCGCGCAGGGCCGCGTGCTGATCGACAAGACGCTGCAGCGCGAGGGCAAGACCGCGGTCAACCTGGACGTGCTGGCGACGCGGCTGGGCTTCAAGACGCCCGACGAGCTGTACGCGGCGGTGGCCAAGGAGGAGTTCAGCCTGCGCCACGTCGAGCAGGCGCTGCGCCATCCGGAAGGCGAGGGCGCGCCGCAGGTCAGCGAGGAAGAGGCGGTCACCAAGAAGAGCCGCGCCACCAGCGTCGCGCGCGGCGCCAAGAGCGGCGTGCTGGTGGTCGGCGTCGATTCACTGATGACGCAGATGTCGCGCTGCTGCAAGCCGGCGCCGCCCGACGACATCGTCGGCTTCGTCACGCGCGGACGCGGCGTGTCGATCCACCGGCGCCAGTGCCACACCTTCCAGCAGCTGGCGGCGCGCGCGCCCGAGCGCATCATCCAGACCGAATGGGGCAAGAAGAGCGACGCGGTCTATCCGGTCACGATCCACGTCGAGGCAATCGACCGCCAGGGGCTGCTGCGCGATATCTCCGAGGTGCTGTCGCGCGAGAAGATCAACGTCACCGGGGTCAAGACGCTCAGCAGCAAGGGCGTGGCGCGGATGCAGTTCACCGCCGAGGTGGCGGAGGCCACGCAGCTGCAGCGCGCGCTGGGATTGATCGAAGAGGTGTCCGGGGTGTTGCAGGCTCAAAGAAAGTGATGCTATACTTGCGGCTTCGCTAGGCTCGTAGCTCAGCTGGTTAGAGCACCACCTTGACATGGTGGGGGTCGTTGGTTCGAGTCCAATCGAGCCTACCAACGAATTGCAGTACCGAAGACAGCAGCACCCAGACATTTCACCGAAGGACATCCAGACGCCATGGTTATGACACCGCGAACTACTACCGCTGACAAGCGACAGTAGGTCGAGGTGCGTCTTCGTCCCAGGTCGCCCGGAACATCGGGTCGATCGATTGGGTGAAATTATGAAAAACGCGGCCTTGGCCGCGTTTTTTTTCGCCTGTCGCCTGCCAGCACCCTGATAAGCTGCCGGTCGCCCGGTCCCGTGCGGGGCGGCCAGTCGAGAAATATTCATCCGCCCGAGGCAACGACCCTTGCCGGCGGATTCCCTGTAAGAGGTCCAAGATGATCGCAATCACGCTGCCGGATGGCTCCCGCCGCGAGTTCCCCGAACCCGTCACGGTTGCCCAGGTCGCGCAGAGCATCGGCGCCGGCCTGGCCAAGGCCGCGCTGGCCGGCAAGGTCGACGGCAACCTGGTCGATACCAGCTACCTGATCGACCGCGACGCGTCGCTGGCCATCGTCACGGACAAGGATCCGGAGGGCGTCGACATCATCCGCCACTCCACGGCCCACCTGCTGGCCTACGCGGTCAAGTCGCTCTATCCCGACGCGCAGGTCACGATCGGCCCGGTGATCGAGAACGGCTTCTACTACGACTTCGCCTACAAGCGTCCCTTCACGCCGGAAGACCTGGCCGCCATCGAGAAGAAGATGGCCGAGCTGGCGAAGAAGGACGAGAAGGTGTCGCGCGAGGTGTGGGATCGCGACGAGGCGGTCAAGCTGTTCGAGTCGATGGGCGAGAAGTACAAGGCCGAGATCATCGCGTCGATTCCCGCCGGCGAGGAAATCGGCCTGTATCGCGAAGGCGAGTTCGTCGACCTGTGCCGCGGCCCGCACGTGCCGTCCACGGGCAAGCTCAAGGTCTTCAAGCTGATGAAGGTGGCCGGCGCCTACTGGCGCGGCGACGCCAACAACGAGATGCTGCAGCGGATCTACGGCACGGCCTGGGCCCGCAAGGAAGACCAGGACGCCTACCTGCACATGCTGGAGGAGGCCGAGAAGCGCGACCACCGCAAGCTGGGCAAGCTGCTGGACCTGTTCCATCTGCAGGAAGAGGCGCCCGGCATGGTGTTCTGGCATCCGAAGGGCTGGCAGATCTGGCAGGCGGTCGAGCAGTACATGCGCGGCCGGCTGACGGAGGCCGGCTACAGCGAAGTGCGCACGCCGCAGGTGATGGACCGTTCGCTGTGGGAGAAGTCCGGCCACTGGCAGAACTACAAGGAAAACATGTTCGTCACGGAGTCGGAGAAGCGCGACTACGCGATCAAGCCGATGAACTGTCCGGGCCACGTGCAGATCTTCAACCACGGCCTGCGCTCGTACCGCGACCTGCCGCTGCGGCTGGCCGAGTTCGGCTCCTGCCACCGCAACGAGCCGTCCGGCGCGCTGCACGGGCTGATGCGCGTGCGCGGCTTCGTGCAGGACGATGCCCACATCTTCTGCACGGAAGAGCAGATCGTCGCCGAGGCCAAGGCCTTCAACGACCTGGCCTTCTCGGTCTACGACGACTTCGGCTTCAAGGATGTGGCCGTCAAGCTGTCGCTGCGCCCGGAGCAGCGCGCCGGTTCCGACGAGGTGTGGGATCACGCCGAGAAAGGGCTGCGGATGGCGCTGCGCGCTTGCGGTGTGCAGTGGGAGGAACTGCCGGGCGAGGGCGCCTTCTACGGCCCGAAGGTCGAGTACCACATCAAGGACGCGATCGGCCGCTCCTGGCAGTGCGGCACGCTCCAGCTCGATCTGGTGCTGCCCGAGCGTCTGGGTGCCGAGTTCGTCTCCGAGGACAACTCGCGCAAGCGCCCGGTGATGCTGCACCGGGCGATCCTGGGCTCGTTCGAGCGCTTCCTGGGCATCCTGCTGGAAAACCACGCCGGCGCGCTGCCGGCCTGGCTGGCCCCGGAGCAGGTTGTGGTGATGAATATTGCAGATTCGCAGGCGGAATATGCGGAAAACGTCGTGCAACTGCTGCAAAAACAAGGGTTTAGGGCCAAGGCGGATTTGCGTAACGAGAAAATTACGTATAAAATCCGCGAGCACTCGCTGCAGAAGGTGCCGTACCTGATCGTGGTCGGCGACAAGGAGCGGGATGCCAATCAAGTGGCCGTGCGTGCCCGTGGCAACGTGGATCTGGGTGTGATGCCCGTCTCCGCGTTCGTGGAGCGTCTGAACAACGACGTTGCCACCAAAGCCTGATGGGAGCACGGCTTGTTTTTTTCTTCTTGAGGTAACGGAACATCGCTACGGACAAAGGTCATCGCATCAACCGCGAAATCAGCGCGCCCGAAGTGCGCCTGGTAGGGGTTGATAACGAACAGCTGGGCATCGTCAAATTCATGGACGCACTGCGGCTGGCAGAAGACAAGGACTTGGATCTGGTGGAGATCGCGCCCAACGCGGCTCCTCCCGTGGTTCGCATCATGGACTACGGCAAGTTCAAGTACGAGGAAGCCAAGCGCGCCCACGAGGCCAAGCTGAAGCAGAAGATCATCCAGGTCAAGGAAGTCAAATTCCGCCCTGGCACGGATGACGGCGACTACAACGTCAAGCTGCGCAATCTGAAGCGATTCCTGGAAGAAGGCGACAAGACCAAGATCACGTTGCGTTTCCGTGGTCGCGAGATGGCCCACCAGGAAATCGGCGCGCGCATGCTCGAGCGGCTCAAGAGCGATCTGGAGGAGTTTGGCCAGGTCGAGCAGATGCCGAAGATGGAAGGCCGCCAGATGGTCATGGTGCTGGCCCCCAAGAAGAAAAAGTAAGCCAAGGTTTTGCGTGGCGTGCGGGCGCCGGTTGTGCGCCCGGACGACGCGCGAACACAGCGCGGGCCGCTCGCGGCGCCGTGCAAAACAAGTGGATGCGGGTCTTGCAAGCGTCGGCGTCAGCCGTCCACCTGCATGCATGTCATAGAGCTGGAGTTTTTCATGCCGAAGATGAAGACCAAGAAAAGCGCTTCCAAGCGCTTTACTGCGCGTCCGAACGGTTCGTTCAAGCGTGGCCAGGCCTTCAAGCGTCACATCCTGACGAAGAAGACCACCAAGAACAAGCGTCAACTGCGTGGCACTCAGGACGTCCATGAGACGAACCTGAAGTCCGTTCGCGCGATGATGCCCTACGCCTAACCCCTGACGAAAACGAAAGGAGAGTTTCATGCCTCGAGTCAAACGTGGGGTCACCGCACGGGCCCGCCACAAGAAAGTCATTGACGCTGCCAAGGGTTACCGCGGCCGTCGCAATAATGTCTATCGCATCGCCAAGCAGGCGGTCATGCGTGCTGGCCAGTACGCATACCGCGATCGTCGCAACAAGAAGCGCGTGTTCCGCGCCCTCTGGATTGCACGTATCAACGCGGCGACGCGTGAGCATGGCATGACCTACAGCGTGTTCATGAACGGTCTGAAGAAGGCCTCGATTGAGCTGGACCGCAAGGTGCTGTCGGACATGGCGATTCACGACAAGCCTGCCTTTGCCGCCATCGTCAACCAGGTGAAAGCCGCCGTTGCCTGATGCCGGTTCCGGTCGCGCGAGCGACCGGGCGCATGCACCGACCGCAAGGTCGAAAGCGGCCTCCGCCAAGGGGTCGCCGAAACGGGGCTCCGAATCGAGTCCCGTTTTTTTTTGCCGGTCCTGCCGTGTGCGGGGCCGGGAGCCATACACCATTCATCGCCGACCACCGCCATGTCACTGGATCCGGACCAAATCGTCGCCGACGCGCAGGCCGCCTTCGCCGCCGCCAACGACAACGCCACGCTGGAAAACGAGAAAGCGCGCTTTCTCGGCAAGACCGGCGCGCTGACCGAGCTGCTCAAGGGCCTCGGCAAACTGGACCCGGAAGCCCGCAAGGAGCAGGGCGCCCGCATCAACCAGGCCAAGCAGCAGGTCGAGGCCGCGCTGCAGGCGCGCCGCCAGGCGCTGGCCGACGCGCTGATGAACGCCCGGCTGGCGGCCGAGGCGATCGACGTCACGCTGCCCGGACGCGCCGTCGCGCGCGGCAGCCTGCATCCGGTCATGCGCACCTGGGAGCGCGTCGAGCAGATCTTCGGCTCGATCGGCTTCGACGTTGCCGACGGTCCGGAGATCGAGACCGACTGGATGAACTTCACGGCATTGAACAACCCGGACAACCACCCCGCGCGTTCGATGCAGGACACGTTCTACGTCGACGGCCGCGACAGCGACGACAAGCTGCTGCTGTTGCGCACGCATACCAGCCCGATGCAGGTCCGCTATGCGCGCATGCACGTCGAGAAGTACCGGGGCAAGGCGATGCCGCCGATCAAGGTGATCTGCCCCGGCCGTACCTATCGCGTCGACAGCGACGCGACCCATTCGCCGATGTTCAACCAGGTCGAGGGCCTGTGGATCGGCGAGAACGTCAGCTTTGCCGACCTGAAAGGCGTCTATACCGATTTCCTGCGCAAGTTCTTCGAGCGCGACGATATCCAGGTGCGCTTCCGTCCGTCGTACTTCCCCTTCACCGAGCCGTCGGCCGAGATCGACATGGCGTTCGAGGAGGGCAAGAACGCGGGCCGCTGGCTGGAGATCTCCGGCTCGGGCCAGGTGCACCCGAACGTCATGCGCAACATGGGGCTGGACCCCGAGCGCTATATCGGCTTCGCATTCGGCTCGGGGCTGGAGCGGCTGACGATGCTGCGCTATGGCATCAATGACCTGCGCCTGTTCTTCGAAGGCGACGTGCGTTTCCTGCGCCAGTTTGCGTGAAAGGCATCGGGCGCGTGTGTTTTTCCGCGCCTTGCCTGCCTCCCCGAACGGCCGTAGCGTCATCGTCGAACCCTGGCGGCGCCATGCCGCCGCCCACAGCATACCCACCGGATCAGTAGCGCCATGCAATTCTCGGAATCCTGGCTTCGTACCTTCGTCAATCCCGACAATCTGACCACCGACGCGCTTTCGCACCGCCTGACCATGGCCGGGCTGGAAGTCGAAGAGGTCGGGCCGGTCGCGCCGCCGTTCGACAAGATCGTGGTCGCCCGCGTGCTGGCCACCGAGCGCCATCCGAACGCCGATCGCCTCAACGTCTGCCAGGTCGATGCCGGCACCGGCGAGACGCTGCAGATCGTCTGCGGCGCGCCCAACGTCAAGCCGGGCATCCTGGTGCCGTGCGCGCTGGTGGGCGCGGTGCTGCCGCCGACCGAAGCGGGCGGCAAGCCGTTCGAGATCAAGGTCGGCAAGCTGCGTGGCGTCGAGAGCTACGGCATGCTGTGCTCGGCGCGCGAGCTGAAGCTGTCCGAGGACCATGAAGGGCTGCTGATCCTGCCCGAGGACGCGCCGGTCGGCGAGAACATCCGCCGCTACCTGGACCTCGACGACCAGGTCTTCGTGATCAAGCTGACGCCGAACAAGGCCGACTGCCTGTCGATCCACGGCGTCGCGCGCGAAGTCGCGGCGCTGACCGGCGCGCCGCTGACGCTGCCGGCGATGGAGCCGGTGGCGGTCACGATCGACGACCGCCTGCCGGTGAAGATTTCCGCGCCCGATCTGTGCGGCCGATTCAGCGGCCGCGTGATCCGCGGCGTCAATGCCCGCGCCGCGACGCCGGCGTGGATGGTGCAGCGGCTCGAGCGCGCCGGCCAGCGCAGCATCTCGGCGCTGGTCGACATCTCGAACTACGTGATGCTCGAGCTGGGCCGTCCCTCGCACGTGTTCGATCTGGACAAGATTCACGGCGGGCTCGACGTGCGCTGGGGCCGCAAGGGTGAGCAGCTGAAGCTGCTGAACGGCAATACCGTCGAGGTCGACGAGACCGTCGGCGTGATCGCCGACGACAAGGAAATCGAGAGCCTGGCCGGCATCATGGGTGGCGACAGCACCGCCGTGACGCTGGACACCACCAATATCTATCTGGAGGCCGCCTTCTGGTGGCCGCAGGCGATCCAGGGCCGCGCGCGCCGCTACAACTTCTCGACCGATGCCGCGCATCGCTTCGAGCGCGGCGTCGACTATGCGACCACGGTCGAGCATATCGAGCGTATTACCGCGCTGATCCTGCAGATCTGCGGCGGCCAGGCCGGCCCCGTCGACGATCAGGCGGTCAACCTGCCGCAGCGTCCGCCGGTGCGGCTGCGCGTCGCGCGCGCCGAGCGCGTGCTCGGCATCGCGCTGAACCCCGCCGAGATCGCCGACGTGTTCCAGCGCCTGGGCCTGCCGTTCACGCAGGGCGAGGGCGCCGAAGGCACCGTGTTCGAGGTCACGCCGCCGAGCTATCGCTTCGATCTGGAAATCGAAGAGGACCTGATCGAGGAAGTCGCCCGCATCTACGGCTTCGAGCGCATTCCGGCGCGGCCGCCGGTGGCCGAGAGCGAGATGCGTCCGACCGGCGAGGCGCGCCGTTCGACCCATGCAGTCCGCCATGCCGTTGCCGCCCGCGACTATCAGGAGGTGATCAACTTCGCCTTCGTCGAGGAGAAGTGGGAGCGCGATTTCGCCGCCAACGACAATCCGATCCGCCTGCTGAATCCGATCGCCAGCCAGCTGGCCGTGATGCGCTCGACGCTGATCGGCGGGCTGCTCGACAAGGTCCGCTACAACCTCAATCGCAAGGCCGCGCGTGTGCGCCTGTTCGAGGTCGGCCGCGTGTTCCTGCGCAATGCCGGCACCGGCGATGGCGGCCTGACCGTGGCCGGCTACGATCAGCCGATGCGCGTGGCTGGCATCGCCTGTGGCCCCGCCTTCGAGGAGCAGTGGGGCGTGCCGACGCGACCGGTGGACTTCTTCGACATCAAGGGCGATGTCGAGGCGCTGCTGCATCCGCGCCAGGCGCGCTTCGAGCCGGTCTCGCATCCCGCGCTGCATCCGGGCCGCGCCGCCACCGTGCTGCTCGAGGGCAAGCCGATCGGCGTCATCGGCGAATTGCATCCGCAGTGGCTGCAGGCCTATGAGCTGAGCAACGCGCCGGTGCTGTTCGAACTGGACCTGGATGCGGTGCGCGACATCGGTCTGCCAGGCTACACCGAGATCTCGAAATTCCCGGCCGCCGTGCGCGACCTGGCGCTGGTGGTCAAGCAGACCGTGCGCGTGCAGGACCTGACCGATGCGATGCGCGCCGCGCTCGACAAGCAGGGCTTCGGCCGCTATCTGCAGAGCCTGGTGCTGTTCGACGAATTCCGCCCGAAGGCCGCTTCGGCGGTCATTGGCGCGGACGAGAAAAGCCTTGCCTTCCGCTTGACCTTGCAAGATACTGGGGCGACCCTCCAGGACGAGACCGTCGACAGCGCCGTGCGCTGCATGGTCGAAGCCGCCACCGCCGCCTTCGGCGCCCGGCTGCGCGGCTAGCCACAGCCCGAACCCTGAATGGGCCGCCCGGGCACCCGCATCCGGGCGGCAGACTGACGAGATGAACGACCAACACGCGACTCTGATGACCGCAGCAGCATTGGGCGAAGCTGGCGACCGGCACGCGGCTACGCAGGCGGACGAAACGCCGGAACCGCGCGTCACCGAGGTCCCGACCCTGACCAAGGCCGAACTCGCCGAGATGCTGTTCGATCAGGTCGGTCTCAACAAGCGTGAATCGAAGGACATGGTCGAAGCCTTCTTCGACGTGATCCGCGAAGCGTTGGAGCAGGGCGACAGCGTCAAGCTGTCCGGCTTCGGCAACTTCCAGTTGCGCGACAAGCCGCAACGCCCCGGCCGCAATCCGAAGACCGGCGAAATCATTCCGATCACCGCCCGCCGCGTGGTGACCTTCCACGCCAGCCAGAAGCTCAAGAGCCTGGTGGAGGAACGCGCCGGCCTGGCGCCCAGCGACTGATTGACCTGACTTACCGCCCTGGCTGACTGACCGTCGATAGCCATCCCGCGCGGTCCATTGCCGCTGCCGCGGCCAGTCTGTATGCTGCTGCTGCGCGCCGAATCGGCGCCATTCCCCTCCAACCACCGCCGGCCCGGCCTGAAACCCGTCCGTCCACTGCATGTCGGATAAATCGAGCGAGCGCATCACGTTGCCGCCCATTCCCGCCAAGCGCTATTTCACCATCGGTGAAGTGAGCGAACTGTGCGCCGTCAAGCCGCACGTGCTGCGCTATTGGGAACAGGAATTCACGCAACTCAAGCCCGTCAAGCGGCGCGGCAACCGGCGCTACTACCAGCACCACGAGGTGCTGCTGATCCGCCGCATCCGCGAGCTGCTGTATGAGCAGGGCTTCACCATCAACGGCGCGCGCAACCGGCTCGACGAAGGGCGCCATCACGCCGAACCGGCCATGCCGGAAGAAGCCGCGCCGCTGCCCTCGGCAGGCACGGGCATCGCACCTGCGGCGTCCGTATTGACGGTCGATGTTCCCGCCTTGCGCGGCGAACTGATCGAGGTCCAGCACGTGCTCGCGCAACTGAAGCAGATCGCCGCCAAGGACTAAAAAATGCGCTCCACCGCCTATTCATTTCGGTGGGGCTTCTGATATACTCTTGTGCTTTCGGGGCGTAGCGCAGCCTGGTAGCGTACCTGCATGGGGTGCAGGTGGTCGGAGGTTCAAATCCTCTCGCCCCGACCAAATTGAAGCCCGCGTAATCGGAAGATTACGCGGGCTTTTGCCTTTTGGCGGGGTAGCCCCTTCAAGCCTGCCGCGTCCCGACCATGTCTACCCCTTGATGTCGCGCGGATCGTTGCCGAAGCTGTTTCGCTCGCGGATCTGGCCGTCGCGGCCGTGGATGATCAGCTCGACCTTTGCCTGCTGTGCTGCTTCGGTGCCGGATGCAATGGCTTCCTGCTGGGTTTCGTAAGTCGGGCCGGTGCCGTCAGTGCCTTCAATCCGGACCGCCCATTTGCCGTCGGCTTCCGGCACGACGTGGACATTTCCTGCCATGGTTGCCTCCTTTGGGATGTTGTTCGAGTTGTACGCGAGGGCATTGGGGACCGGTATCGGGCCACGTCCGACACGGGGAAGCGAGCGGGCGAAGGGCAGGGGGGCCATCGACTCTTGGCTTATTGATCGCCGCTCGTCATCGTCCATGGCCCTCGGAGGGTTGCAGCTCGTCCTCTGTCGAGGTCGTTGCGCACCGCTTCGGAGGCGTCGGCGTGCCACTGCCACGCCTCATGGATGGAGCAGACCCGAAGACGTGCACTGCAAACCTTCGATTTCCGCCCCAGTATCGACGATTCCCGTCACCGCCCGCTTCTTTGTTCCCGATTGGCTTGGCACCATGACAGCTCCCCAACCCCTGAAGGGAGGAACGTATGGACGAAAGCCATTCGCAAGAGCTGGTCAAGCATCTGAGAGAGATCGTCGAACGTCTCGACGACATGTCGTACTACGCTGCCTCGTCGACAAGTCAGCGCGTGCATTTCGCCGCGATGGCGATGCAGGGACTGGTCACCAGCATGTCGGGAGAAATGGAAGTCGAGGCTGCCGCGAAGCGGGCCGTTCAGTACGCGGACGCCTTGATTGCGGCGCTGGAAGACGAGTAGAAGCGCGGCGAGGCAGTGCAAGAAAGCCCGCGTGGTCGCAGCCACGCGGGCTTTTTGTTGTGTAGGCGCGGGAGGCTTTCGCGAGGATCGGACGATCATGGATTCGCGCTTGCGATGCGCTCGTCGGTTGTCTACAGAACCGCGCCCGTTTTCAGTATGAGAGGTGCCCGCCTCGAACTAATGTATCGGCAGGCAAGGGCGGGATGTGTAGGCCGGCAACAATGCCGCTGCCCCCATCAGCGGCAATGCGCCGGTCGCCGCGTCCCGCCCGAGCCTATTTCCTAGTCGGTTGCATTTGCCCGATACCTTCATTGGTATCGGGCTTTTTTCATTGGGCGTGCGCCATCCGAGGAAGGCGGTGCCTGGGGCCCGCCATCCCGCAACGCCGCCTCGGCGTGGCGCCAAGACAAAACGCCCGATGAAGTTCATCGGGCGTTCTCGGTACCGGCCTGACGGTCAACCCAAAGCGGGCATCGGGGTTACGGGTGCGTCGTTCTCGCGATCAGCCGCCAGCGAATGTGTCCCTGCAGTGCCCCATGAACATGGTGGTTCTGCGGGGGCAAGGGATGTTCGCGGGTTGAGATGGCGCTGGAACCGCAGCCCTCACATCGGTAGATGCCCGAGTACGGGGCTTGCGCGCCGGGCGCCAGGACGAGCTCGTAGGCGGGGTCTTCCTCTTGCGTGAAATAGCGGGTGTCGTTGCAGAACGGCATATCTCCTCCTTGGAAAGGGCCGGGCAGCCATTACGCCATCAGTCGGAGGAGCTTCTGTCGGATTCGAGTTTCCTTCTTTCACATTCGAATGCTGAGCCCTCGGCTTCGGAGAGCGGGCGCGCTCGCCGGGCGCACCGATACGCGTTCGGGCTCTCTGAGCCAATTCGGATTGCGGCCCTGGTAGACGAATGGCAGCACAGCGGGCCAACAAGGAAGAGCTGCGCCGCGGGGCCTGAGCGCGTCCTTTTCGCGATGATGGAGCCTTCATGGCTTTGCGCTTCTGCCAGTGCCGACGCTTGTCTACAGAACCGAGCCCGTTTTCAGTGTGAGGTGTGACGCGCCGCTACTAAGGTATCGCGAGGCGAGGACGAGGTGCGTAGGCCGGCAACAGCGCCGCTGCCCCCAATCAGCGGCAATGCGCCGGTCGCCGTGTCCCGTCCGAGCCTATTTCCTGGTCGGTTGCATTTGCCCGATGCCTTCATGGCATCGGGCTTTTTTATTGTTCGCTTCCACAGGCCGCGTTGCGAACACGGCGGCGCCGGACCCGCAGCATTATTTCCGCCCCTCGAACGTCGCCTCGAACGCCGTGGCCCGTGCCGTTTGCGGATCGAGCCGGCAGGTGAAGGTGAAATTGCGCCAACCGCTGCGGCCGCGTGCCTGGCCGTTTCCTTCGAGTACGGTATTGCCTTTCAAGCTCAGGCTTTGCGGCGTGTCGTCGCCGAGGAAAACGCGATCGACCTTGGCATCGGTGCGCTTCAGTTCCTGCAGGGCCAGCGGGCGGCACATGACTTCGGCGACTTTCCTGGCGTCGCTCCATTGACTGGCGACATTGCGGTCCGCGGGCGTGCGCAAGGTGCCGATGGCGCGGTCGAGCGCCTGTCGTTGCGAGTCCGTCAATGGGCTGCTGTCCTGGGCGGCGGCGGGGTAAGCGGCCGTCGCGACGAGGGCGGCCAGCAGGGCGCGATGCAGTCGGTTCGAGCGTGCCATACGAAGTCCCATCGGTTTCGAATATCGGCGATTCTACGGCGATGCCGGCGGGGCGGCTTCATTGCCGGTGTGACACGCATCCAGCGTCAGTCGCATCCAGCGTGAGCCGCATCGCGCAGCGCAGATGCACCGGCAAGCCAAGTTCGCGTTCGTGCTCGAGCACGGCGGTGAGCCGTTCATCGAGGGCATCGCCTTCGATCGCATCGAATCCCAGCCGGCCGTAGAACGGCCCGTTCCACGGGAGGTCGCGAAATGTGGTCAGCGTGACGGCCGCCAGCCGTTGCCGACGTGCATGCGCAATGGCCTGCGAAACGAGCGCGCGGCCGTAGCCCTGGCCCTGGCAATCGCGATGAACGGCGAGTTCCCAGATATGCAGCGCTTGCCCGAATCGCTCGGCGCTGATAAAGCCGCGCACTTTGCCGTTCTCGTCCTCCGCGACCCATTCAGTGCCCGCCGCAATGAAGCGAAGGTGGACTTCCGGGGACAGGACGTCGTCGTCGGCGATCCATGCCAATGCCGGCACGGTCCTGAACAGCTCGGCGGCGGAGCGTTCGATGTCCGGCAGCGATGGCGCGTCGCTGCCCGTTGCCGGCCGGATCAGCGGCGTCATTGCCGGCGCATGCCGTTGGTGCGCGACGGCATCATGCCTCGGCGCCGTTGGCCGGCTGCGCAATCTCGCGGATCACGCGCGCCGGATTGCCTGCCGCGACCACATTCGGCGGAATATCGCGCGTGACCACCGCGCCTGCGCCGATCACGCTGTTCTCGCCGATCGTGACGCCCGCCAGCACGATGGCGCCGCCGCCGAGCCAGACGTTGTTGCCGATCACGATGGGTTTGGCGGCTTCGTATTTCTGCCGGCGCAATTCCGGATCCACCGGGTGTGTCGGCGTCAGCAATTGCACATTGGGCCCGATCTGCACGTCTTCACCGATCGTGATCGGCGCGACGTCCAGTGCCATCAATCCGTAATTGGCGAAGGTACGCGCGCCGACCGTAATGTACTTGCCGTAGTCGACGTAAAGCGGTGGCTTGATATTGACGTCCGGACCGACGGCGCCGAGCATTTCATGCAGGACCTGTTGGGCGCTGTCGAGGTCGACGGCATAGCGCGTCTCGTATTCGCGCGACAGGCGATACGCGCGGCGCGATGCGGCCTGCAATTCCGAGTCTTCGGCGATATAGAGATCGCCGGCAAGCATTCTTTCCTTCTGGCTGCGATGGTCGATGTGCTCGGTGTGATCGGTGTGCTCGGTGTTATCGGTGCCGGTACTCGACATGGGTATGCTGAGGGTTCGTTGTCGCGCGGCCGATCATAGCAGGCCGTTGTTGCGGACTTGGCCGAGTGGCATTCGATCAGGCAGGTTCGCCTGCGGCCTGCACGCCCGCCCGTCAATCGCCGCCATCGCCACCGCCGTCGGCACCACCATCGCCCGCATCGCCCTCATGGCCACGGCCATCGCCGCCGTCATAGCGCGTGCGCTGCTGGACCTGTCCATCCGGCCCGTGAATGACCAGTTCGACCTGGTCCTTGCTGGCCTTTTCGCGTCCGGCCGCGATGGCTTCTTCCTGCGAAGGGTAGTGCGAGGTGGCGCCGTCGGTGTCTTCGACGGTCACCGCCCAGCCGCGGTCGGCGGGCAGCACGTGGACGGTACGGTTCATGGTCGTGTTCCATTGCCGGCAGCGGGCGGGGGCATGGCGGCCCTGGCCACCGCGCTGCCGGGGGTCAAGCCGCCAGGCTTTCCTGTTCGGTCAGGCGGCGGATTTCGCCGTCGGCCTCCTGGACCAGCAGGCCCACGCCGCGCCGCCGGGCGGCGGCCATGGCGAGCTGCAGGGCGTCATCGCGGCCGTCGTAGCGCAGGATCGATTGCGCCTGGCCTTCGACGGTCAATTCCCATCCGGTATGGGTGGCTTTCAATACGAAGTTGCGAGGCATGGTCTTCGGTCGAGAGCGGAGGGAACTTGCATCGTAGTGCATCGGGATGCCGCTCAGTATGCGAGTTCGTCCTACGTCATCCCTTGGACGCCGCCGGATCGTGGCCGAAGCTGTTGCGCATGCGGATCTGCCCGTCGCGCCCATGCACCAGCAATTCGACACGGTCGCGCCGCGCGGCGTCGGTGGCGACCTCGATGGCTTCTTCCTGGGTCTCGTGATGCGAGCTGGCGACGGGTTCGCCTTCGCGGCTGACATTCCAGCCGCTGCCATGCGGCGTCACATGGATATTGCGTCCTGCCATGGTGGCACCTCTTGGTCGGAACTTTCTTCCTTTCTAGAGCGGGGGCGGGGCGCGTGGTATCGGTGGCTGTCCGACAGTAAGCGGACGCGGGATGGCGCGCGCGCCAAAGGCCGCGGAGGCGGCGCGTGGCACAGCGGGGCTTCAGCCGTGCCACCACCGCCATGCAAGAGCGCCGCCCCCAGCCACAGGGCCACCACCATCGCGGCGCCCCAGTAGCTGCGGGGCCTGCCGCGCCGCTCGTCGAGCCACCGGCGGGCCTGCTCGCGGCAGGAGTCGGCCAGGGGCGCAGGCAGCGTGCGCAGCGCGCACCAGATCAGCGCGGGCAGCAGGACGATCTCGTCGAGGTAGCCGAGCACCGGCACGAAGTCGGGAATCAGATCGATGGGGCTGAACGCATAGGCGACGATCAACGCGCACAGGCCGCGGGTCAGCCCGGGCGTCGCGGGATGGCGGCAGGCGAACCACAGCGTCAGCACGTCGCGCCGCAGTCGTCCGGCCCACGCGCGCAAGGTCTCGAGCATGACGGGGATGGCAGGGATGGCGGGAGAAAGAAGGGGCTGGAGCGGATAGCGCACGTTGGCGCGGCAGCGCGCATGCTAGCATGGCCCGATCGAGGTCACGGGAGAGAACATCATGGCCAAGCGCGAACGGCCCGCACGTGCGCTGCAGGACGAAGTGAGCCGGCGTATCCAGCGACTGGACGAGATCGTCGACGAGGGATTGAAGGTGCGGGTGCCCGTGCCGCAGCCGCATCCGCGCGATGCGCGCGGGCGCAATTGGGATATGCAGGGCTTCGGCCATGTGCGCGGCCATGAGCGCGCGATTCGCGCCGTGGTCGACAAGGTGCGCGACGAGTTCGATCTGTCCGACAACCCCGCCGCGCCAACGGATCCATTCGCGCCGGCATCGTGACAGGCGTCACGATCTGCGGACCCTGAGCGCAACCCGGGGGCAACTTCAGCGCAACCTCGGCGGAACCTCGGCGCACTTCCAAGCGCCGCCGCTCAAGCGCCCCCAAAGCGCACCCCAAGCGCAGCCGAAGCGCAAATTCACCCTCTCATGCCGGCTCGTGTTCCGGCATATCGGTGCAGGGCCCATTGCGGCAAGGGCGCGGCGAACCGTCGCCCAGAATGGTGGGCGCCAGCGCTCGCCCGCGCTCGCCCAGCGCGCGATACCGGTCCAGCAGCGACAGGTTCTCGCGGATATGCTGCTCGGAAAACATCGAGGTGATGACGATGCCGTGCTCGCCGGCGAGGCTCAGCGCGAAATGCATCGCCAGCTCCTGTTCGGTCAGTTCCTCCAGCCCCAGCTTGCTGACGGCGTCCCGCACCGGCCGGCTGGCGGCGCTGGCCGCCAGGCTGTCGGGCCCGCCGCCATAGGGCCGCGACAGGAAACGCTGCCGCCCGGCGCCCATGCCGGCATGCAGCCGGTCGAGCACGTTCAGATTGGCCTCGAACAGCCACGCCGGCGCCTGCTGCGCCATCGGTGTGGCACTGATCTCCGGCGAATCGATGGTCACGCCCCACTGGCCGATCTTGCCGTCGCGCTGGGCCTCGTCGAGGAAGCGCTGCAGCTCGTCGGTCAGCACCTCCGGCGAAAGCGGTTCGTGAACCAGGTAGTAATCGATGCGCTCGCTGCGCAACTGGCGCAGCGATTGCTCCAGGCACGCGCGCGCATAGCCGACCTCATAGTTGCGCTGCGACAGCGCGGCACGCGAGGCGGCATGGACCATGCGGCGGCCCCCGGGCATGCGCTTGATCCAGCCGCGCGCCAGGCTCTTGGCCAGGCTCAGCGCGCGCGTATTGCGCGGCGGCACCACGCCGAACTTGCTGGTGACGGTGACGTGCTGGCGCTTGCCGGCGAGGAACTCGCCGAGCAGCGCCTCGGCTTCCCCAAAACCGTAGGACCGCGCGACGTCGAAATGACGGATGCCGTTGTCATACGCGACCGCCAGCGCCCGCAGCGATTCCTTCCTGCCCACCCGGCCCAGCATGGGAGCACAACCGAAACCCAATCGGCCCGACAATTCCTGGGAATGCTCACTCACCTTGGCGCTCCTGCGGTCGCTACGGCAACGGGCTCGTCGATCGGTTCGACGGACGGGGGATTCCGATCCGCCACGGGCGTCGCGTCGGTCGGCATGTCGTTAGGCATGCGGGCGTCGTTTCGGTTCTCGGTATCGTTTGCGGTATCGCTTGCCGCATCGCTCGCGTTCGGTCTGGCGAGCTGTGCCGCGATGTCGTCGGCGATACGCGCCGACAGCGCGACGATGGTCAGCGTCGGATTGGCCTGTCCGGACGACGGAAATACCGCGCTGCTGGCGACGTACAGATTGTCGGTGCCGAACACGCGGCAGCGGGGGTCCACCACGCCGTCGCGCCAGTGCGCCGCCATGCGCGCGGTGCCGATCTGGTGGAAGCCGTCGGCGGCCTGCGCCAGCACCGCGTCGACGCGCTCGGCCTCCGGCATCCAGTATTCGAGCCGGCCGGCACCGGTCTTGCGCAGATGCCGGTCCAGCAACGCATGGCAGCGCACCACCGAATCGGCGTCCGCGTGCTGATAGCGCAGATCGATCCGCAGCCGCCGCATGCCGTGGCAGTCGGCGGTGTCGGCCAGCGTCACGCGGCTCTCGCGCGAGGGCAACTGCTCGGCATGGTAGTGCAGCGCATAGACATTGTTCGGGCTCGGCAGGAAGAAGCCGGGCAGCCGCGGCCGCGCGAAGTAGCGCCGATAGACGAAGGGCGGCACGAAGGTCGCGATCTTGGCGAGGTCCTTGCAGACGTTGCGGACATGGGCGCCGCGGTCCTTGCGCGCGCTGGCGTTGGCGACCAGCTTGGCGATCGCCGGCGGCGCCAGATAGCGGCTGATCACCGGCGTGCACAGCGCCAGGTAAGCGAACGACAGGATGCCGTTGCCGTGCGCGGGGTCGGCGGGTGGATGGTTGTCCAGCCACATCGCGGTATTCAGCAACTGCTGCTCGCGCTGCACGCGGGCCGGCACGGTGAAGCGCCGCCGCGCATAGAAGCCCTGCGCATCGCGCTCGAAATGGTAGATGGTGCGCGCCGCCTCCGAATCGAACCGCACGCTGGCGATCTTGCCGGAGATGTGGCCCATGTAGTGCCGGCCCAGCAGGCCGCTGCGATTGCCGAGGCGATCGCCGTGCCGCGCATTGACGTTCAGCAGCAGGCGCGTCGCTTCCAGCCCGCCGCAGGCCAGCACGAAATGGTCGGCGACGATGCGCGTGCGCGCGGCGCCGCGGGCCACCACGATGCTCGCGATATGCTCGCGGTCCGCGCTGGGTTCGATATCGACACAGGTGGCGCCGAGCAGCAGCTGCACGGTGGGCTCGCGCTCGAACCAGTCGCGATAGCGGCGCGCGAAGTTGGGTTCGCCGCTCCAGCGCTCCAGATCGGAGGCGATCACGTCGCCAGGCTGGAAGCGCGCGGTGATGGGCCGGCTCGCCGATTCGGCGGCGAGGCGAGCGAGCGTGAAGGCGGGCTGGCCGCAGTTGGTGTACTCGCAGGCGCGCGCATAGTACGGCGACAGTTCTTCGTAGCGGATCGGCCAGGCGGTGCCGGGCGCGTAGTCGCGCGGCTCGAAGTCGATCGGATCGAAGGGGATGCAGCGCCCGCCCCAGAGCCACGACGTACCGCCGAACGCGCGCCGCACGGCATCCTGCATCGTCGCATGGCGGCGCGCATCGGCGAGCTCGGCGTCGCACATCGCCTGCGCTTCGTCCTGGAAGGTTTCGCCGCCGCTTTCGACCAGCATCACGGCGATGCCGCGGCGGGCGAGCTCCATCGCGCAGGTGATGCCGGCAGGCCCTGAGCCGACCACGCAGACGGTCGTACGCAAGCTCGCTTGGTGCGAGGGGGGACGCAGTACCATGGGAGGTTCTCCGGCAGCCTGGCGATCGCGGGATGACGCGGCACGGCCTGCCGCGCGCCCGGGTGGGGCGCGAGAGGCATGGGCCGGTTCGACACGCACAATCTATGGGCCAGGGTGGCCAGCGTCCGTACGTTGCCACACGCAGTGTTGCGCTGCGCAAGAGCGCGTGCCAGCGTAGTGCGTGCGCGAGGGCCTGTGCGAAGGGGCATGCGATGGCCTTCGCGATTGTCTTGGCGATTGTCTTGGCGACTTTCTGCGCAAATGTTTTGGCGATTGTCTTCGCGATAGCCTGCGCAAAAGCCCGCGTAATTGTCTTTGCGATCTTATTCGCGATGGCCTGCGCGACGCCGCGCGCGATTCCCTCGTTGCAGGCGCTGCCGCTGCCCGACGCCTCAGGCCGCGTGCTCGAGCATGCCGATCTCGCGCGTGGCCACCGACAGCATCGACAGCCCGGTGGCACCGGCGGCGCGTTGGTCCGCCAGCATGCGGCCGAAGCGTTCCAGCGGGGCATGACGGGCCTGGCGCCAGCGCTCGATCAGGCCGTCGGCGCCTTCCTCGCGCGCGCTCGGGCCGGCCTGCTGCAGCACGCTGACGGTCAGCGCGCGCTTGAGGCGGTCCAGATCGTCGAGCGTGGTGGTGCGGGCCAGCAGATCCCAGTGCGTATCCGCGGGCAGCGCCTGTGCGCGTTCGCGCAGCCAGCCGAAGCTCAGATGCCGGTCCAGCGCGAAATACACGTCGGCGACCTGCGCCAGGCTGCGCTCGCAGCCCGAGGCCACCTCGGCGATATCGAGCGCGGCGACCGCGATATCGCCGGCGGCGACCTGCAGGGCCAGCGCGTCGTCGATGCCGAGCGCGGTCAGCGCCTCGCGCCGCTGGGTCAGCGCGGCGGCCTCGTGCTCGGCCAGCAGCGTCGGCAGCCGCGGCGTCAGCCAGACCGCGGCGGCGGCGTAGTCGGGACGCGTGCCCGCCGGTGCACCGTTGGTCGGGCGGCGCCGCAGCAGCCATAGCGTCGCGCCTTCGAGCAAGCGCGCGAGGCCGGCGAACATGCCGGCCTGCACCTCGTCGGCGACGCGGTTGTCGAGCGCATCGATGGCCTGCCACAGCCCCGTCAGCCCGAACACATCGCGGGCGGTCAGGCAGGCGCGCACGATATCGGCAGGCCGCGCGTCGGTCTCCTCCATCATCCGATGCACGAAGGTCGGGCCGACGCGGTTGACCAGCGTGTTGGTCAGATAGGTGGCAAGGATCTCGCGCCGCAGCGGGTGCCGCTGCATCGTGTCGGCGTAGCGCACGCGCAGCGGCTGCGGGAAATAGTCGGACAGCAGGCCGGCCACCGTCGGGTCTTCCGGCACGTCGGAGGCGAGCAGCGCGTCGTACAGCCACATCTTGCTGTACGCAAGCAGCACCGCACGCTCGGGCGAGGTCAGCCCGAGCCCGGCGGCCTTGCGCTCGACGATCTCCTCGTCCGGCGGCAGGAATTCGAGCGCGCGATTGAGCCGGCCCGCGCGCTCGAGCGCGCGCATCAGCCGGGCCTCGATATCGAGCAGTTCGGCGGCGCGGCGGTTGGCGATCGACAGCGCCTGGGTCTGGTAGTAGTTGTCGTGCAGCACCAGCGCCGCGACTTCGTCGGTCATCTCGGCCAGCAGCTTGTTGCGCTGCTTGTCGGTCATCTCGCCGTCGGCGACCACCAGCCCGAGCAGGATCTTGATGTTGACCTCGTGATCCGAGCAGTCGACGCCGGCCGAATTGTCGATCGCATCGGTATGGATGCGGCCGCCGGCGCGGGCGTATTCGATGCGGCCGAGCTGCGTGAAGCCCAGGTTGCCGCCTTCGCCGACGACCTTGCAGCGCAGGGCCGCGCCATTGACGCGCACGGCGTCGTTGGCGCGGTCGCCGACCTGCTGGTGGGTCTCGTCGGTGGCCTTGACGTAGGTGCCGATGCCGCCGTTGTACAGCAGGTCGACCGGCGCGGTCAGGATTGCCTGGATCAGCTCGGCCGGCGTCAGCGCGGTGGCGTCGATGCCGAGCGCGGCGCGCACCTGCGGCGTCAGCGCGATGGTCTTGGCGCTGCGCGGATGCACGCCGCCGCCGGCCGAGATCTTACCCGCATCGTAGTCGGCCCAGCTCGAGCGCGGCAGCGCAAACAGCCGGCGCCGCTCTTCCAGGCTGACGGCCGGGTTCGGGTCCGGGTCCAGGAAGATATGGCGGTGGTCGAACGCGGCCAGCAGCCGGATATGCGGCGACAGCAGCATGCCGTTGCCGAACACGTCGCCCGACATGTCGCCGATGCCGACGACGGTGAAGTCGGTCGTCTGGATGTCGGTGCCGAACTCGCGGAAATGCCGCTTGACCGATTCCCAGGCGCCGCGCGCGGTGATCGCCATCTTCTTGTGGTCGTAGCCGACCGAGCCGCCCGAGGCGAAGGCATCGCCGAGCCAGAAGCCGTATTCCCCGGAGATCGCATTGGCATAGTCGGAGAAGCTGGCGGTGCCCTTGTCGGCCGCGACCACGAGATAGGGGTCGTCGTCATCGTGGCGCACCACCTGCGGTGGCGGCACCACCGCGCCGCCGGCGAGGTTGTCGGTGACATCGAGCAGGCCGCGCAGGAAGGTCTGATAGCAGGCCACCCCTTCGGCCATCCACGCATCGCGATCGGTGGGCGAGGGCGGGCGCTTGACGACGAAGCCGCCCTTGGAGCCGACCGGCACGATCACCGTGTTCTTGACCATCTGCGCCTTCATCAGCCCCAGCACCTCGGTGCGGAAGTCCTCGCGCCGATCGGACCAGCGCAGTCCGCCCCGCGCGACGCGGCCGCCGCGCAGATGCACGCCCTCGACGCGCGGCGAGTAGACCCAGATCTCGAACATCGGCCGCGGTTCGGGCAGGCCGGCGATGCGGGCCGGATCGAGCTTGAACGACAGGCACGGGCGGGGCGTGCCGTCGGCGCTCTGGCGGAAGCAATTGGTGCGCGTGGTGGCCTGGATCACGCCGAGGAACTGCCGCAGGATGCGGTCCTCGTCGAGATTGGGCACCTGGTCGAGCGCGGCGCCGATCGCCTCCAGCAACTGCGCGCAGCGCGCCTCGCGCGCCGGCTCGGAACCTGGGTCGATGGCCGGATCGAAACGGGCGGCGAACAGCGCCACCAGCAGCGCCGCGATGCGCGGATTGCCGGTCAGCGCGCGCTCGATATAGGCGTCGCTGAAGGTCGAACCGACCTGCCGCAGATACTTGGCGTAGGCGCGCAGGATCGTGACTTCGCGTGCCGGCATCTCGGCCAGCAGCACCAGCCGGTTCAGGTCGTCGTTCTCGATCGCGCCATCCCAGGCGCGCGCGAAGGCGTCCTCGAACAGGTCCTTGGCGCGCGCCATGTCGAGCTCGGCGCCGCCGACCAGTTCGAGGCCGAAGTCATGGATCCACAGCGGCGCGCCCTCGTCGGGCTCGATCCGGTAGGGGCGCTCCTCGTGCACCCGCACGCCCAGATGCTCGAGCATCGGCAGGCTGTGCGACAGCGCGATCGGCTCGCCGGCGCGATAGACCTTGAAGCGGAACGCGCGCGGCGGTGCCTCGATCGGCCGGTACAGGTTCATCGACAGGCCGCCGCGCCGGCGCGCCTGTTCCATCAGCTCGATATCGCGCACCGCGGTGCGCGCGGGGTAGTCCTCGCGATAGCCGGCCGGAAAGGAGTCGCCATAGCGGCGCAGCAGTCGGTTGCCCTGTTCCTCGCCGGCCTTGTCGAGCAGCGCCACCGCGAGGTCGTCCTGCCAGCGGCGTGTCGCCGCGACGATGCGTTCCTCCAGCGCGCGCGTATCGACCTCCGGCATCGTGCCCGGCTCGCCGCGCACGGTCAGATGAATGCGCGCCAGCGGGGACTCGGACAGCTGCGGTGTGAACTCGCAGCTGGTGCCGCCGAACGCCTGCATCAGCAGCTTCTGGATGCGCTGGCGCAGGTCGGTGTTGTACTTGTCGCGCGGCACGAACACCAGGCAGGAGACGAAGCGGTCGAAGCGGTCGCGCCGCACGAACAGCCGGATGCGCTGATGTTCCTGCAGCCGCAGGATGCCCAGCGCGATCTCGAACAGCTCATCCTCGCTGGCCTGGAACAGTTCGTCGCGAGGATATTGCTCGAGGATCGTGACCAGCGACTTGTACAGATGGCCGCGCTGCAGGAAGCCTGCGCGCGCCAGGATATGGGCGCACTTGCGGCGCACCAGCGGGATCTCGCTGGTCGACACCATGTAGGTCGTCGAGGTGTAGAGCCCGAGAAAGCGCCGTTCGCCGAACAGCTTGCCTTCGGCGTCGAGCAGCTTGATGCCGATGTAGTCCAGATAGCCCGGCCGATGTACGGTCGAGCGCGAGTTGGCCTTGGTCAGGAAGATCGGCGCCTCGCCCTGGATGATGCTGGTGGCGGCGGGCGGCAGCGGCGTCAGCTCTTCGGCCGTGGGCGCGCGCCGGCTCTCGCGCAGGATGCCGGCGCCCGAACCCGCCACGCCACGCAGCCAGAAGCGGCCATCCTGTTCGACCAGCTGGTAGTCGCGATGGCCGAGGAAGCAGAAGTGGTCGTCGACCATCCATTGCAGCAGCGCGCAGGCCTCGGCCGTATCGCCCTCGTTGCCGCCGGGCAGCCGCTGCAGGTCGGCGATGCTGGCGCGCGCGATGTCCAGCATCTTCGGCCAGTCCTCGACCGCCGCGCGCACATCGCCGAGGATGCGCGTGATGCCGGCCCGGAGCGCTTCCAGCTGGGCCGGTTCGCTGCAGCGATCGACCTCGAAGTGGATGAACGATTCGAGCCGCGATTCGGGGTCGGGCGCCTTGTCGCCGCCGAGCGCGATGCGCGCGATGCCGCCGTCCTGCCCGCGCCAGACGCGGAACACCGGATGGAAGGCCGAATGCAGCGTCAAGCCATGCCGGTTGATCTCCATCGTCACCGAGTCGACCAGGAAGGGCATGTCGTCGTTGACCATCTCGATCACGGTGTGGTCGGAATGCCAGCCGTGCTGCTCGAGATTGGGGTTGTAGACGCGGACCTGCGCGCGGCCCGGCACGAAGCGCTGGGCGGTCTGCCAGTGGGCCATCGCGGCGCCGTAGAGGTCGGCGATATCGCGCTCGGCCAGGTCCTCGGCGTCGGACACGTCGTAGTAGTGCCGCAGCAGCGGTTCGGCGATGGCGAAGGTGGCCTCGGGCAGCCGGGCCCGCGCGAACTCCACCAGGTCGGCCAGTCGTTCTTCGACGCGTTCTTCGCTGTCCGCTTGCATGATCTCTCCTTGGGGAAAGCCGCCGCCGGTCGCATCGGCGCGATGCGCTGCACCGCGTCCGGGCAGGGCGAGTGCCGGTGCCTGCTCTTAATGTAGAGCAAAAACACAGAGGTGGCGGGAAAGGGGGAGAGCGGCGGGAGGGCGTCAGGCCGGCGCTGCGAGCGGGCTGCGGAGAAGATGGCGGGGGAAGCCGGCCAGAGACGTCACGTCAGCCGGGGGAGGCCAGCGGAGGAGGTCATCCGGGAGAAGCCAGCGAGGGAGGCCAGCGTGATGCGACGGCGGGAAGACCAACCGTGGGCGGACCGCCGCCGACTGGGGCGGTCCGCCGATCCGTACAGGTACGGAAATTACTCGAGCGTGATCTTCTGCTCCTGCGCGATCTTCTTGCGCAGTTCCAGTTCGCGCTTGATCTGCGCGGCGAACTGCTGCGGCGTGTTGCCGTCCGGATAGGCGCCGCTCTCGGTCAGGCGGCGCTTGGCGGCCGGGTCCTGCAGGGCCTTGACCGCGGCGTCGTGCAGGCGCGCGACGATCGCGGGCGGCGTGCCGGCCGGCGCGACCAGCCCGTACCAGGCCATATTGTTGTTGTCCTTCATGCCTTCCTCGGCGAAGGTCGGCACATCGGGCAGGCCCTCGACGCGCTTGGGCGCCGCCACCGCCAGCGCGCGCAGCTTGCCGGCCTGGATATGCGGCATCGACGACGGCAGGTTGTCGAACTGACCGCTGACCTGGCCGGCCAGCGTGTCGTTCAGCGCCGGACCCGAGCCGCGGTACGGCACGTGGACCATGTCGGTCTTGGTGGTCAGCTTGAACAGCTCGCCGTCCAGATGCGAGATGCTGCCCTTGCCGGCCGACGCGTAGCTGTACTTGCCGGGCTCGGCGCGCAGCAGCGCGATGAACTCCTTCAGGTTCTTGGCCGGCACCTTCGGGTTGACCGTCAGCACGTTCGGCACGTTGACCAGGTTGGTGATCGGCGCGAAGTCCTTCAGCGGGTCGTACGGGTTCTTCGGATTGGTGGCCGGATTGGTCGCCATCGTGCTGACCGTGGCGATGCCGATCGTGTAGCCGTCGGGGGCCGACTTGGCCAGCGCGTCGGCGCCGATCGCGCCGCCGCCGCCGCCACGGTTCTCCACCACCACGGGCTGGCCCAGCGCGCGGCCCAGCGCATCGGAAACCGCGCGGGCGACGATATCGGTGGTGCCGCCGGCGGCGAACGGAACGATCAGCCGCACCGGCTTGTTGGGATAGGCCTGGGCGTGCGCGACGCCGTGGGTCAGGCCGAATGCGGCCAGGCAGGCTGCCACGCTGGCGGTCAATGCGGATTTCAAGAATGCCTCCATCTGTTGCGTTGGCCGGCGCGTCGCGAGGGGCGAGGGCGCCGGTCGGGGTCGGTCATGGTTCCGTATTGCGGAACTTGGTTTCGTAATATGCCCGGACCGGCATTCAACCCGGAAAGGCGCGGCGGGGATATCCGTAACAACCCGTAACAGGGGCTCGGGCCGCAGCCGCAGGGAAAGAGGCAAACAGCAGGCAAACAAAAAGGCCGGGCTGCGATGCAGTCCGGCCTTTCGGGAATTCGCTGGTGGGGCGTGAGTGACTCGAACACTCGACCTACGGATTAAGAGTCCGCTGCTCTACCAACTGAGCTAACGCCCCAACGAAGTCCGCTATTCTAGCGTGGACTTTTTGGGTTTGCAAGTACCGAAGCGATCTCGGGGACGCTCGGGCGGACTGCCGGGACGGCTGCCGACGCTCGCGCGGCTACAATGCCCCGCTGTCCGCGCGGCCCACCGGCGCGCCGCCGTTCTCGGGAGACCTGGTTCGATGCATGCCCGCGTGTTGCGCTATCTGGATGAAGTGGTCCGCCGCGGGTCGATCCGCAAGGCGGCCGAAGCGCTGCACGTCGCGCCGACCGCCATCAACCGGCAGATCCTCGACCTGGAAGCCGAACTCGGCGCGCCGCTGTTCGAGCGCATCCAGCGCCGGTTGCGGCTGACACCGCTGGGCGAGATGGTGCTGGCGCACGTGCGGCAGACGCTGCGCGAGCACGACGCGCTGCGCGAACGCATCGCCGCCTACAACGCGGGACAGCAGGGCATCGTCACGGTGGCCACCACCGCCGGGCTGGCGGGCTCCCTTTTGCCCGCGCTGGTTCACGACTTTCGCCGCCGCCACCCCGGCATCGCGGTGCGCGTGCTGGATCTCCCGGTGGCCGAGATCGTCGCCGCGCTGGCCGAGGGCGACGCCGAGCTCGGGCTCGGCTACGACCTGGCGCCGACGCCGGCCTTCGTCACGCTGGCGGCCGGCGAATGGCCGATTGGCGCGGTGGTCGCGCCCGGCCATCCGCTGGCCGAGCAATCGTCGGCGCTGCTGGCCGAATGCGTCGGCTATCCGCTGATCCTGCCCGTGGCGACGATGTCGATCCGCGGCCTGCTCGACGATGCCTTCGTCCGCGCGGCGATTCCGGTGCCCGCGGCGGTCGAGGCCGGCTCCACCGTGCTGATGCGCCGGCTCGTGATGCTGGGCGCCGGCATCGCGCTGCTCAATCCGCTCGATGCCATCGAGGAACTGGAGGCGGGCACGCTGGTGTTCGTGCCGTTGCGCGATCCGGCCTTGCCGCTGCAGCGGCTGACGCTGTTCGCGCGGGCGCGCGGCCCGCTGGATTCGGCGGCCTCGCTGATGGCCGAGCGGATCGGGGCCGCGCTGAAGGCGCTGTCCGGCGGCGGCGCGGGACATTAGCGTCGGCGTGGTTGTCAGGTGTGCGCGCGATGTGCACACCGTGGGCGCAAATCGGCGCTATCGCGCGTCCGGCCCCGCGCCGTAGACTGGCGCCCGCTATCTGACCCACCACGGAGACCGGAGACCACAAGATGACGCTGATCCTGACCCACGCCGACGTCCTGGTGACGATGGACGCGAACCGCCGCGAGATCGCCGACGGCGCGCTGGTCGCCGAAGGGCCGGCGATCCAGTGGGTCGGCGCGACCGCCGACCTGCCGGCCGCCTGGCGCGCGCGCATCGATGACGGCAGCGCGCAGGTGCTGGACATGCGCGGCCATGTGGTGCTGCCGGGCCTCGTCAACACGCACCATCACATGTACCAGAGCCTGACGCGCGCGGTGCCGGCCGCGCAGGACGCCGAACTGTTCGGCTGGCTCGGCGAGCTGTACATGCTGTGGGCCAACCTGACGCCGCGCATGATCGCCGCCTCGACCCGCACCGCGATGGCCGAGCTGATGCTGTCGGGCTGCACCACCACCAGCGACCATCTCTATCTGTATCCCAACGGCTCGCGGCTGGACGACGCGATCGAGGCCGCCGCGCAGATGGGCATGCGCTTTCATGCGGCGCGCGGCTCGATGAGCGTGGGACGCAGCAAGGGCGGGCTGCCGCCCGACGCGGTGGTCGAGCAGGAGGAGGCGATCCTGCGCGACAGCCAGCGGCTGATCGAGCAGTACCACGATGCCTCGCGCCACGCGATGCTGCGCGTGGTGCTGGCGCCGTGCTCGCCGTTCTCGGTGTCGCGCGAGCTGATGCGGGAGTCGGCGGTGATGGCGCGCCACTATGGCGTCTCGCTGCATACCCATCTGGCCGAGAACGACAACGACGTCGCCTATTCGCTGGAGCGCTTCGGCATGACGCCGGCGCAGTATGCCGAGGACCTGGGCTGGGTCGGCCACGATGTCTGGCACGCGCACTGCGTCAAGCTCGACGCCGACGGCATCGCGCTGTTCGCGCGCACCGGCACCGGCATCGCCCACTGTCCCTGCTCGAACATGCGGCTGGCTTCGGGCATTGCGCCGGTGCGCGCGATGCGCGATGCCGGCGTGCCGGTCGGCCTCGGCGTCGATGGCAGCGCCTCCAACGATGGCGCGCACATGCTGGGCGAGGCGCGCCAGGCCATGCTGCTGCAACGGGTGGGCTATGGACCGGCGGCGATGGGCGCGCGCGAGGCGCTGGAGATCGCCACGCTGGGCGGGGCGCGGGTGCTGAACCGCGACGACATCGGGGCGCTGGCGCCGGGCATGTCGGCGGACTTCGTCGCGTTCGACATGTCGGCGGTCGGCTATGCCGGCGCCGGTCACGATCCGGTCGCCGCGCTGGTGTTCTGCACGCCGGGCACGGTGTCGACCAGCGTGATCAACGGCAGGGTGGTGGTGCGCGACGGCGTGCTGCTGAGCGCGGATCTGCCGGCGGTACTGGCGGAGCATCGCCGCCTGGCGCGGGAGCTGGCCGCGGCGCGGTGTTGAATCGGGTTGAATGTCCCACGCTGCCGTCCGGGATTGCGGTGTGGTTCACCGTCCGGCGGTACCGCCGGACGGCGGCGTCCGGAGCCATCGTCCAGGGCTGCCAATCGCTGCCCGATGCGGGCCCAAACGGGGCCAAACGATTCGGGCCCAAACAAAAAGGCCGGCGCTGCGAAGCAGCCCGGCCTTTTCTACAATATTCGCTGGTGGGGCGTGAGTGACTCGAACACTCGACCTACGGATTAAGAGTCCGCTGCTCTACCAACTGAGCTAACGCCCCAACGAAGTCCGAGATTCTAGCATTATTTGCAAAGTTGTCAAATCCCGGCACGCTGAAACGCATCGGCGGCCGTGACAAAATTTGCGCTCGCCGATGGAACTCGGAATGGCCGCGGCAGTCTCGGCAGATGACCGATCTTCGCAAAGGACTTTTGTGCGACGTCGGCGGGACCCATGTTAGGATGCCCACTCACTTGCAATGGAGGGCTGTACCGATGGAGATCAAATTCCAGGAGCAAGATCGTTATGACATCAATAACGAGGGCTTGCTGTTTCACGCCATTGTCGACGGCCAGAAGGTGACCTGCGTGGTCACGCGCGAGGCATTGTGGGAAGGGTTCAGCGCCGACCAGGTGCTGTCGCTCGAAGAAGCATTCCGCGCCGGCCGCGATACCATCGAACGCGCCGCTGTCGTGTTGATCGAACAGGGCGTGCCGCAGCCCATCGTGGTCAAGCGCGCGCACGTGGCGCCCGTCTGAGCAGGGGCGCCCGCACCGGGCCGCTACGGTCCGGGCAACAGGGCGCGCTGCGGCTGGACCCAGTCTGGCGCCGGTTTCATACCGGCGTTTTTCATTTCCGCTTCGCGCATTCCCGCCGCGCTTGTTTCCGCCGCGTTCATTCCCCCCGCGCTTGTTTCCGCTTCACGGCTTCGATCTCACCAGCCGCCGCTTCCGGCCCGGCCACGCCGTCCGCTGCGTCCGCTGCGTCCGCCTTCGTCACCTGTGCGGCCCGCACCGGTTGACCCGGAATTCCCGGGGCCGCCGCCTCAAGCGGACACTCCTCGAACACCCGCACGGTACACGTCGCGCAGATCTTCGGATCCAGCGTGGGCACGATGCTGTGCAGGGCGTGCCGCTTGGTGGCGAAGATATGGTCGTCGCCCAGCTTGGTGATGAAGCCCGTCTGCGCCCAGGTCTGCAGCACCTGCGTGCGCGGGCGGTGGAAATAGAGATCGCCGCCCAGCGCGCGGCGCTCGGCCAGCTCCGCCTCCCACATTTCCGCGCCGGCCAGGTCGATGAAGTTCATGCTCTTGGTCATCGCCAGCAGCCGCGTCTGCGTCGGCATCTGCGCGCGCGCCTCGTGCAGCCTGTCGGTGACGTACTGCACGGCGCCGAAGAAGATCGCGCCCTCCATCCGGATCAGCTTCAGCTGCGGACATTCGGGCTGCGGGCGGCGTAGTTCGTCCAGCGGCGTGAAGCGGCGGTCGGGATCGTCGGCGTCGGGCACCAGCGTCCGCACCGCCGGGCGCGAGGTGCGATATAGATAAGCGACCAGCGACAGCACCGTACCCAGCAGCACCGCCATTTCGAGCCGGATCACCAGCGTGGCGGCGAAGGTGCCGAGCGCGATCGCGAACTCGGTGCGCGAGAGCCGCGCGATGCGGCGCAGGCGCGCGAAATCGAACAGGCCCCAGGCCACCAGCAGCAGCATCGCGGCGATCGCCGCCAGCGGAATCTGCGCCAGCAGCGGCGCGCTGACCGCGACCAGCGCGACCAGCAGCAGGGCGGAGAACACGCTGGCCAGCGGCGTCTGCGCGCCGGCCTCGAAATTCGGCATCGAGCGGTTCAGCGAGCCGCAGGAGATATAGGCCGAGAAGAAGCCGCCGGCGATGTTCGACAGCCCCTGTCCGATGAACTCCCGATTGGCGTCGATGTGCTGGCCCGACCGCAGCGCGACCGCCTTGGCGATCGAGATCGATTGCCCGAGCGCGACGATGGTCAGCGCCGACGCGATGCCCAGCAGATCGGACAGCCGGTCCCAAGGGATATCGGGAATGCGGAAGGGCGGCACCGCGGCCGGGATCGGACCGACCACGTCGACATGATGCGCGCCGCTCCAGCCGCTGCGGTTCAGCAGCCAGGCGCACAGGAAACCGGCCAGCAGCCCGAGCAGCATGAACGGCAGCCGGCGCGCGACCCGCTTGACCGCCAGCGTGACGGCCAGCGTCACCGCGCCCACCGCCGCCGCGCTCCAGTTGATGGTGGCGGCATGCTCGAACAGGTGGCGCACGACCCCGAAGGCGCTGGTGCCGGTCGGCACCTGCAGCCCGAACAGGTCCTTCAGCGCATACAGCGCGATCAGCGAGGCCGCGCCGCAGGTAAATCCGAGCAGCACCGACGGCGAGATGAAATTGGCCAGCGAGCCGAGCCGCAGCGTACCGACCGCAAGCTGCAGCACGCCGACCAGGATCGTGACGACCAGCGCCAGGTTGATGTACTCGGGGCTGCCGGCGAAGGCGATCGGGCTGAGCATCGCGAACAGCGCCAGCGAATTCGCATTGGTGGGGCCGGACATCACGTGCCAGCTGGAACCGAACAGCGCGGCCACGATGCAGGGCACCACCGCCGCGTAGATGCCGTATTGCGGCGGCAGCCCGGCCAGCGTGGCGAACGCCACGCCCTGCGGCAGCACCAGCACCGCGCCGAGCAGGCCGGCCAGCAGATCGGCGCGCAGCGTCGTCGC
>NZ_JCBAJO010000169.1:0-10203 GCF_059772245.1 Cupriavidus sp. R6-3 | reverse complement strand
GCGGGTTGCTGGTCATGACCTGCGGACCCGGCTGGATGTTGTGGATCGTCATCGCACCGACCATCAGCGCCATCACCGCGTTGGGCGGAATGCCCAGCGTCAGCAGCGGGATGAAGGAGGTCTGCGAAGCGGCGTTGTTGGCCGACTCGGGACCCGCCACGCCTTCGATCGCACCCTTGCCGAACTCGTGCGGATACTTCGACGACTTCTTCTCCAGCGTGTAGGCCGCGAACGAAGCCAGCGAGGCGCCGCCGCCCGGCAGGATGCCCAGCGCGGAACCGAGCACGGTGCCGCGCAGCACCGCCGGGATCATGCGCCTGAAGTCTTCCTTGGTCGGGAACAGGTTGGTGATGCTGTCGGTGAAGGTCTCGCGCTTTTCGCGTTGCTCCAGGTTCGCGATGATTTCCGCGAAGCCGAAGATACCCATCGCCACGGCCACGAAGTTCAGGCCGTCGGTCAGTTCCGGCACGTCGAACGAGAAGCGCGCCGCGCCCGAGTTCACGTCGGTACCGACCAGGCCCAGCAGCAGGCCCAGCACGATCATCGCGATCGCCTTGACCAGCGAGCCCGAGGCCAGCACCACCGCGCCGATCAGGCCCAGCACCATCAGCGAGAAGTACTCGGCGGGGCCGAACTTGAAGGCCAGTTCCGACAGCGGCGCGGCAAAGCCGGCCAGGATCAGCGTGGCCACGCAGCCGGCGAAGAACGAGCCCATGCCCGCGGTCGCCAGCGCCACCCCGGCGCGGCCACGCCGCGCCATCTGATAGCCATCGATGGTTGTCACCACCGAGGACGATTCGCCGGGCAGATTGACCAGGATCGCGGTGGTCGAGCCGCCGTACTGGGCGCCGTAGTAGATGCCCGCCAGCATGATCAGCGCGGCCACCGGCGGCAGCGTGTAGGTGATCGGCAGCAGCATCGCGATGGTCGCGAGCGGTCCCAGGCCGGGCAGCACGCCGATCAGCGTGCCGAGCAGGCAGCCGAGGAAGGCGTAGGCCAGGTTCTGGAAGGTCAGGGCGGTCGAGAAGCCGATGCCCAGGTTGGTTAGCAGTTCCATCTGGCGCTCCTTAGCCGGTAATGAAGGCCGGCCACACCGGCATCTGCAGATTGATGCCGTAGACGAAGGCGCCCATGCTGATCAGCACCAGCACGATGGTGTTCAGGATCGCGCCGCGCCAGGTGAACTCGTGGCTGGCCATCGAAGACACCAGCACCAGCACGATCACCGACAGGACCATGCCCAGCGGCTTGAGCAGCAGGCCGAACAGCACTACCGAACCGAGGATCCACAGCAACAGCTTGATATCCCAGCGGGCCAGTTCATCGCCCTCGCCCTTGCTGGACATCGATCCGATCAGCACCAGCACGCCCAGCAGGGCAAGCACGACGCCGAGCCAGAACGGGAAATACCCCGGACCCATCTTCGCGGCGGTTCCCATCGAATAGCCGCGAGCGACCCAGGAAAAGCCGAATCCGACCAGGATGAACATCAGGCCGGAGGCAAAGTCCTTTTGGCTACGTATGCGCAAAATGATTCTCCTCGATTTGACAAAACTGGCGCTTGCGGTGCTGTGAGCCGCGCGTCGATGCGCTGGTCTCATGGCGTCGCGACGGGCCGTTGCAGCGTTTGTGCGGTGCAACGAAACCACGCGCGGCACCCTCCCCGTCCGCAGGCAGGGGGAAGGTAAGGGGGCCACCTTTCAGCGACCTTTCAGATGTCTGCAAACTTGGTCAATGTGAGGGTATCTCCCTAGGTCCGCGCAGAGGCGGTCCCGCGCATCGCGCGGGACGGGGATGCGCCGGGCCAAGGGGGGGCGACATGGCCGTCGGCTATCATCGGCGGCGCGGCGGCCGTCATGCTGCGCTGTCACGCCTGTGCGCCTCTGCGCCCGCAGCGCCGCTGCACCAGTGCCCAGTGCGTCAGTGCGTCAGTGCGTCAGTGCGCCAGTGCGTCGTGCGTCGTGCGTCAGTGCGCCGGTGCGTCGCCGCGTGGTTGTCTCCGCCTCCTCCACCGTAATCGTTGCAAGGGCCAGTTTGGAAAGCATTGAACACGTGATCCTGATCGGCGCCGTGGTGATGTCCCTCGGCATCGTCGTCGGCGCCTTCTCTTCGCGCATCGGCGTGCCGTTTCTGCTGGTATTCCTGCTGGTCGGCATGCTGGCCGGTGTCGACGGCCCGGGCGGCATCCGCTTCTCCAATACCTGGCTCAGCTTTCTGGTCGGCAATCTGGCGCTGGCCGTGATCCTGCTCGACGGCGGGCTGCGCACGGAGTACGCGACCTTTCGGGTCGCGTTGCGGCCGTCGCTGGCGCTCGCCACGGTCGGCGTGTTGCTGACCACCGGGCTGGTCGGCCTGTTCGCGGCCTGGGTGCTCGAGATCGACTGGAAGCTCGGCCTGCTGCTGGGCGCCATCGTCGGCTCGACCGACGCGGCCGCGGTCTTCTCGCTGCTCAACAGCAGCGGGGTCCGGCTCAAGGAGCGGGTCGCCAGCGTGCTCGAGATCGAATCGGGCATCAACGATCCGATGGCGATCTTCCTGACGCTGACGCTGATCGAGTGGATCCATGCGCCGGAAGGGCTGAGCGGTGGCGCGCTGCTGTGGCGGCTGCTGGTGCAGTTCGGCGTCGGCGGCGCGATGGGGCTGGTGCTGGGCTATTGCCTGGCCAATGTGCTGGAGCGCATTCGGGTGGCCGAGGGCCTGCAGGCGATCCTGCTGTGTTCGGGCGGCGCCATGGTGTTTGCGATCGTGCAGACCGCAGGCGGCAGCGGATTTCTGGCCGTGTATCTGACCGGCATGCTGATCGGCAACCGCGACCGCGCCGTGAGCCCGGACGCGATGCGGGCGATGGATGGCATGGCGTGGCTGGCCCAGTCGGCGATGTTCCTGCTGCTGGGCCTGCTGGTGACGCCGCACCGGATCTGGGACGTGGCGGTGCCAGCGATGGCCGTGGCGCTGTTCCTGATGCTGGTGGCCCGTCCGCTCGCGGTCTGGATCTCGCTGCTGCCGTTCCGCTTCAACGCGCGCGAGAAGGGCTTCATTGCCTGGATGGGACTGCGCGGCGCGGTGCCGATCGTGCTGGCGCTGTTTCCGCTGCTGCAGGGCATGCCCGATGCCGGCCTGCTGTTCCGCATCGCCTTTGCCGTGGTGCTGGCCAGCCTGCTGCTGCAGGGAACGACGGTGCCGCTGGCCGCGCGGCTCGGCCGGGTGCTGCGGCCCGCGTATCCCGAGCCGCTGGCGCGCGAACGCCTGCACGGCACGCGCGCACCGGCGATGGACCTGATGCAGTTCGAGGTCGAGCCCGAGTCCGCGGTAACCGGCGTGCGCGCGGACCGCGTCGAATTGCCGCCGCGTTGCCGCCTGATGACGGTGGCCCGCGGCGAGGCGCTGGTGCCGCTCGAGCAGGCCGTTTTGCAGGCCGGCGATACGGTCTCGGTGCTGGCGCCGGCGAGCAGCGTGCCGACGCTGGCCCGGCTGTTCCGCACGCCGGAGCGCGCACCGGCATGGCAGCAGGTGCCGCATGACTTCGTGCTGTCGGGCGACGCGCTGCTGCGCGATGTGGCCGGGTTGTATGGCACGCGGGATCTGACGCCGGGCGAGTATCCGTCGACGCTGGAGGCGGCGATGCTGAACGCCTTCGCCACGCCGCCGGTGGAGGGCGACACGGTCGAGATTGCGGGGCTGACCTTGACCGCGGTGCGCATGGAGGATGGCCGGATCGTGCAGGTGGGGTTGAGGTTGCCGCGGCAGGCCAGCGCAGTGCAATAGCCAGTGAGTCAGCGCAGGGCCCCTATGTTGACCAACTGCTGCACCGTCCAGCCGAGCACGGGGGGCAACTTGCCGCGATAGAGGTTGAGCACGATCTTGCTGACGGGGAGCTTGCTGCCTTGCAGTTGGAGCCTGGAGGGGTCCACCTTGCCGGCATCGCGGGCTTCGCGTGCCTCGCGATGCGGGGCCGGCGCCTCCATGCCGGCGATGCGTATCGCCGAGACCACCCATTGCAGCGAATGGGCGAGGGCATCGAGGGACCGGTGCACCGCCTGGATGTCCTCCCGGTATGGCGCGGCAACGGCGTCCGGCAGATCGCCGGTATCGACGAGCGGCTCGACATATTCGCGCCGTATCCTGTCAATCAGCGGTACGGCGCGCGCCGCCGCCTCGCGCAACGCCAGCGCTTTGCGGCGCGTGGCGTTGTTCGCCTCGATCTCGCCGTGGGGGTTCATCGCTGCCAGCCAGCGCGGCAACAGCGTGCCGGCGCGCTCGAGCACATCGCAGACCGTTTCCAGCATGCCGGCCCTGGACCTGCTGCCCTCGAGCGCGTCGCGCAGCGCCCGCTCGATATCCCGCTTGGCATCCACCATCTTCGCCACCGATCGCTGGCGCAGCTGCGCGATGTTGGCGTCCAGGCGGTTTTCCAGCGCATTGGCGGTTTCGCCGAATGTCCTCGAGGCATGCCGTTCGGCCTGGTCCCATTGCTGCAGGAAGCCGTGTTCGAGCGCCTCGGAAGGGGGCGCTACCTGGCTGTCCGCTTCGGGGTCGTCCATGCCGTGATCGGCCATCCGGGCGCGATACACGTCGCGCAGGCTGGACCATTCCTGCAGAGAGGCGTTCAGCCTGCGGGCGATCTCGACCGCGAGCCGCTCCTCTTGCTGTCCGGTGTCTTGCTGACGCCTGGCCTCCAGGCGCCGGTTGTGCGCGTTCATCAGCCGGCCGGTAACCTGGATGCTGGCCAGGTCGAGCAGCGTCGCGGCCACCGCACCGGCCGGCACGCTGGCGGTCCAGTCCGCCAGCGCGGGATACAGGCCGCGCAACTCCTCCAGCCTGGCTTCGGCCAGCAGGATTTCGCGGCGCACATGGTCCATCACCCTGTGCCGTTCGCGCAGGAACGGCTTGATCGCGGGAAAGATGGTGCCGATCACATCGGGCGGCCCGAGCTCGCCGCTGCGGATGCAGTCGCGCAGCGCATGCACGCCGGCCTGCCAGCGTGTCTCCAGGGGGATCGCTGGATGGCTGGCGCTCTGGCGCAGCGCGTGCATGTGGTCTTCCGCAAAGTCGTCCAGCAGGGCCGCGACGCTGTTGCAGATGTCCGCGATCGGCCAGCGCTGGTAGAAAAAGCGTGCGAACAGCTTGCGGGCGCCGGTCAGCATGGGCCGGTAGTCGAGCGGCACGGCATTGGTTTCGCCTGCATCGAGCGCGGCGGACAGCCATTGGAAGTCGCTGCTGTCGAGTTCGCCCCGTGTGGCCTCGTCAAAGGGGTGCCGATCGCTGGCGCGCACCAGCACGGCGATGGCTGCGGCACGATCATGGCCGTGGCCGAGGTCATGCAGATATTGCAGGTTGCGGGCCACGAGAAATTGCCGCAAATAGGCCGGCGCCGACAATTTCGCATCGACGATGCGCAACAGTCCCGACTCGTCCATGCGCTCGCCGCGCGCGGTATGGCGATCGACTTCCTGGCGTACGGCCTGGCACAGGCCCTTGACGAGATCGGCCCGGATCAGGTCGCGCTGCTTCAGCACCGCGAGGTCGCCGTCCAGCTGCGCGCGCGCCTGGGCACGGCGTTGCATCAGCGCGCGCATGTGCGGCACGTCCTGGTTGAGCGGGTTCCATGCCAGCTCGCCATCGCAGCGGCGCAGCACGTCGTACAGCTCGCGCTCCTTCAGTTCGGCGAGCAGCCTGGTGCGCGCGGCCAGCAGCCCTGACAGCGTGTCGTCGCCAGCGTCGACGGTGTTGCACGCATCCGGCGCCGCGGTGCCGTGCCGGACTGCTTCCCCCTCGGCGTTGCCGACAGCGCTCGCCAGCCGCGACCGCTCCTGGGCGAGGCGGGCTTCGTTCTGCTTCAGGTCGCGCATCAGTTCCCCGTACCGCAGCTCGGCCAGCAGTCCCGCTACCGCGGCTTCCCGGTCGCAGGTCCTGCGTTCGCCGGAATTCATCGCCGCATGCTGGATCGGTCCGGAGCGCAGGCGGCGATCGTATTCGCGCAACCATCGGTCGCGGCCAGCGACGTTGTTCGGGCCCGCCAGTTCAGGGGCGCAGCTGGCCAGCGCGGACTTGAGCAAGGCCGGATCGCGGCGGCGCGCACGCGCGGTCTGCGCCTGCAGCCCCAGCTTCAGCTGTTCGGCGACGTAGGCGCGCGTCGCCGGAAACGGACAAGGCGCACCGGCGCCGGCGGTCTCGCTCAACCCCAGGCTGATGCCATCGAGCATCGCGTACAGCGGTGTCGCCGAGGACGAGGTGGCGGCCGGTGTCATCAGCTCGGCATAGAGCCGTTGATTGGCCCGGTCCACGGACACGGCGCGCCGGAACAGCACGAACACCTGCTGCAGCGCCGCGTGCGACAGATAGGTGCCGCGCTCGATCCGGTCGGCGATCGTCAGCCCGGGCACGCGGTCGCCAGGCAGTGCCAGGCTGGCGCGGCACAGGCGTTCGCGCACCGCGGCGCCGCCGCGCCGCTCGATGGCCGCGATCAGCGCGCGCCATGACGCCTGGTTGCGTGCCGCGTCGGCACTGGTCTTGCCGATACGGAACAGGCGGTGGAACCCGGCGCGCAGCGCCATCCCGAAGCTGCTGCCGAGCTCCAGCGTCCCATCGGCGCCGCACCGCACCTGATAGGTACAGTGCCAGGCGGCAGGGGGCAGCGGCATGTCGAAGTCGATGTGGCCGGCGTTCACGATGTCTCCCTGGTGGTTGTCTCGATGCAGGCGCGCGTCCGCGGTGGCGTGGCATCAAGGTATGGGAGAGACCGCGTCGCAGCTTGCGCAAACATTGTTAAACCGGTCCGCGCGGAAGCCCACCTGTCAAAAAAGGAAACGGCCCGCTGCCCATGACAGGCAGCGGGCCGCGATTGCGCCAGCCGGGTGAATCGACGCGGACGCGTCAGTCCAGGTCAGCCCACGTCAGTCCACCTTCGCGCCCGACGCCTTGACGATCTGCGCGTACTTCTTCAGCTCGCGCTGCACCAGCGCGCCGAACTGCTCGGGCGTGGTCGGCGCGGGCTGGGCGCCGATGCGCGCCATGCGCGCCTTCATCTCGTCGGTCTTCAGGATCGCGACGATCTCGCGATTGAGGCGGTCCACGATGTCGCGCGGCACGTTGGCCGGCGCGAACACGCCGAACCAGGTCGAGATGTCGAAGCTCTCCAGGCCCAGGCCCTTGCCCGCTTCGGCGATGGTCGGCAGCTCCGGCACGGCGCTGGCGCGCGCCGGCGTGGTCACGGCGAAGGCCTTGAGCTTGCCCGCCTTGATATTGGCGCTGGCCGAGGCCAGGTTGTCGAAGATCAGGTCGGTCTGTCCGGACAGCACCGACAGCTGGGCCGGCGCGGCGCCGTTGTAGGGGATATGGACCATGCTGACTTTCGCCAGGCTCTTGAACAGCTCGCCCGACAGATGACCGGCGCTGCCATTGCCGCCGGACGCGTAGTCGAGCTTGCCGGGGTTCTTGCGCGCATATTCGACCAGGTCGCGCACCGATTCGATATGCAGCTCGGCCGCCTTGCCCGGATGCATCACCAGCACGTTGGGCACGTCCGCGACCAGCGTGATCGGCGTGAAGTCCTTGATCGGGTCGTACGGCATCTTCGCGAACAGGGTCGGGTTGATCGCGTGCGTTGCCACCGCGCCCATCACGATGGTGTAGCCGTCGGCCGGTTGGCGCGCCACGTAGTCGGCGCCGAGGTTGCCGCCGGCGCCGGGCCGGTTCTCGATGACGACGGGCTGCCCGAGCGAGTCCTTGAGCTTGTCGCCGATCGCGCGCGCGACGGTGTCGAGCGGGCCACCGGCCGGATAGGGCACGACGAAGCGGATCGGCTTGCTCGGCCAGGCGGCGGCAGGCGGTTGCGCGGCCGCCGGGGCGGCAAACAGGGCGGCGCCGACGGACGCCACAAGGGCGGCCGCGCTCAGCGCGTTGGCGGCGAAGGTCTTGAACATGGTAGCCAGTCAGCAGGTTGGGAATCGGTGGGCGCGGCGGGTCCGCCGGCGCCTCGTATGGTCTTGGTGGTGTTGATGGTCTTCGTGACCCTGGTTGTCTTCGTGGTCCCGTGCTCGGCAGGGCGAGCGCCGGAACTCAGCCGCGGATACCCAGCCCGCGCGCCATCATCACGGCGCACAGGGGCAGCAGGATCAGCAGATGCGCTTCGACCATGACCCAGCGGCGCGCCGCCTTCAGTTCGGCGTCGGACGGCACGAAGCCGGCCTGGCCGGCGGCCTGCGCGCGCCAGCGGCGGAAGCGGAAGGTCGGCGGCAGCGAGCACAGCGCGATCAGCACGAACACCGTCATCTTGGCGTGGAACCACGGGTTGGGCAGGTAGAACTCGACGCCTTTGGCGCCATAGAACAGCCGCAGCAGGCCGGTGGCCAGCGCCGCCATCGCGGAGCCGAAGTACAGCAGATCGTAGATGCCGACCCGGCGCACCGCCGCCGGCGTGATGCCGGGCCGCAGCACCACGGCCTCGGCGACCAGGAAGGTGATCAGCGCGAAGATGGACAGGAAGTGGAGAAAAGCGAGCAAGGCATCGATCTGCATGGGTACTCCGGCTCGGTTCAGGGTGGGGAAGGGGTTGGGGAATCGGTGCGGGCGACGGCCGGCCCCTTGGCCGCCGCCTCGTCATTCATCGCAATACGTCGATCGACTTGTCGATCAACTCGCCGATCGATCCGTCGTTCTACTCGTCATTCCAAGCGTCATTCCAAGCGTCATTCCAAGCGTCATTCCAGGCGTCATTCCAGGCGACATCGGCCCGTCACAGCACGCCCTTGGCCCGCAGCTCGGCGATGCGCTCCGGCGTATAGCCGAGCATCTCGCCCAGCACCGCATCGGTGTGCTCGCCCAGCAGCGGCGGGTGGCGGACCGCCTGCGGCGGCGTGGCGCTCATCTTGATCGGGCTGCCGACCAGCTTGACCTCGCCCGCGCTCGGGTGCGGCAGGTCCACGCGCAGGCCGCGCGCCTTGACCTGGGCGTCCTCGAACACATCGTCCAGCGTATTGATCGGGCCGCACGGCACGCCGGCCGCCTCCAGATCGGCGATCCACTGCGCGCGCGTGCGCGGCTTGACCATCTCGGCCAGGATCGGCACCAGCGTGTCGCGGTTGGCCACGCGCTGCGGATTGGTGGCGAAGCGCGGATCGGCCGACAGCTCGGGCCGGCCGCCGGCCTCGACGAACTTGCGGAACTGCCCGTCGTTGCCGACTGCGACGATGATCCAGCCGTCGGCCGCCTGGAAGGTCTGGTACGGCACGATGTTCGGGTGCGCGTTGCCCCAGCGCTTCGGCGCGACGCCGCTGGCCAGGTAATTGGTGTTCATGTTGGCCAGCATGGCGACCTGCACGTCGAGCAGCGCCATGTCGATGTACTGGCCCTCGCCGGTGCGGTCGCGGTGCGCCAGCGCGGCCAGCACCGCGATGGTCGCGTACTGGCCGGTCATCAGGTCGGAGATCGCCACGCCGGCCTTCTGGGGGCCGCCGCCGGGCAGGTCGTCGCGCTCGCCGGTCAGGCTCATGAAGCCGCCCATGCCCTGGATGATGAAGTCGTAGCCGGGGCGGGCGGCGTAGGGGCCGGTCTGGCCGAAGCCGGTCACGGAGCAGTAGATCAGGTCAGGCTTGACCGCCTTCAGCGATTCATAGTCGAGCCCGTACTTCTTCAGCTGGCCGACCTTGTAGTTCTCCAGCACCACGTCGCTCTGCGCCGCCAGTTCGCGGACCAGCTGCTGCCCCTCGGGCGTGCTGATGTCGCAGGTCACCGAGCGCTTGTTGCGGTTGGCGGCGAGGTAGTAGGCCGCCTCGGCGGTGTCGCGGCCGGACTCGTCCTGCAGCCACGGCGGGCCCCAGGTGCGGGTGTCGTCGCCGGCGCCTGGCCGTTCGATCTTGATCACGTCGGCGCCGAAGTCGGCAAGGTTCTGGGCGCACCAGGGCCCGGCGAGCACGCGGGTCAGGTCGAGAACGCGGAGGTGGCTTAAAGCTCCCATGGGAATATCAGGCGGTATCGGTGAGGCGGCTGGACGGCGAATCGGGCAGGGCGGCGACATTGGCCGGCGGAACGGTCCCGCCGGACGGGCCCGCGGAACCGGGCCGGCAGCACGGGCCCTTGAAGCGGGCCGGTGAAGCGAGCCGGCGAGACGGGTCCGGCAAAACCAGAGGTCACCGGCGCGCAGGCGGGCGGGCCGCCGCCGGCCCGGACAGCCAGCACTGTACCACCGGCGGGTCGCCGGAGGCA
>NZ_JCBAJO010000168.1:0-10257 GCF_059772245.1 Cupriavidus sp. R6-3 | reverse complement strand
GACTGGCTGCAGCTGACCGGTGGCGCCATCGGCGCGGGCCTGCCGCTGGCGGTCGGCGCCGCGGTGGCGGTGCCGGATCGGCGCGTGGTCGCGCTGCAGGCCGACGGCTCGGGCATGTACACCGTGCAGTCGCTGTGGACGATGGCGCGCGAACAGCTCGACGTCACGGTGGTGGTGCTGGCCAATCGCAAGTACGTGATCCTGCTGGGCGAACTGGCCGGCGTGGGCGCCAACCCCGGCAAGACCGCGCTCGACATGCTCGATATCGGCAATCCCGACCTCGACTGGGTCAAGCTCGCCGCCGGCATGGGCGTCGAGGGGGCGCGTGCGGTCGATATGGAGAGCTTCGCCGATCTGTTCGCGATGGCGAACAAGCGCAAGGGGCCGTTCCTGATCGAGCTGGTGATTTGACAGGGGCGATGAGGCGCCGCTTGCCCTCTCCCCCAGCCTCTCTCCCGCATGCGGGAGGGGAGCAAACCGCCGCGCCGACGAACGACCGGTGGTGTTCTGCCTCTCCCGCTTGCGGGAGAGGGCCGGGGAGAGGGCAAGGGCGGCCCCATTCGCGATTGAATAATCCACCCTTCCGGACAAGCGAATTGTGCAGCCGCCAATGACTGCGGCAAGCTGCCCCCGGAAGGCACCGAGCCAGGAGACAGCATGACAACACCCACCACCGAGGCGCAGGCCGAGCAGGGGCCGGACCGCCTCTACGCGGCCCTGCTGAACGAAGGGCGCTTTCGCATCCAGCACTGCCGCGACTGCGACCGCCACGTGTTCTATCCACGCAATCTCTGCCCGCACTGCGGCGGCGAGGCGCTGGACTGGACCGATCCGAAGGGTACCGGCACCGTCTATTCGACCAGCGTCGTGCGCCGCAAGCCGGACGCCGGCGGCGACTACAACGTCGCGCTGATCGACCTGGACGAAGGGGTGCGCATGATGAGCCGGGTCGAGGGCGTGGCGCCGCAGGCGGTGCGCATCGGCATGCGCGTCAGGGCGCGCGTGGCGCCCGCCGCCGGCGACGGCGTTCCCGCGATGGTGGTGTTCGAACCGATGGAGGGCTGACGCGATGCCAGCACAATCCTTGCGCGGTGGCGTCGCCATCGTCGGCGTGGGCCAGGCCGGACTCGGCGAGGCCCACGGCAAGACCGAAATGGAAATCCTGGTGGAGGCGGCCAAGGCCGCGGTCAAGGACGCCGGCATGTCGATGCGCGAGATCGACGGCATCGCCACCGCCAGCGTCGGCGCCACCATGTGGGTGATGCCGGTGGCCGAATACCTCGGCATCCATCCGAAGTTCGTCGACAGCACGATGATCGGCGGCTCCAGCTTCGTCGCGCATATGCTGCCCGCGATGCTCGCGCTCGAGGCCGGCCTGTGCGACGCGGTGCTGGTCTGCTACGGCAGCAATCAGCGCACCTCGACGGTCGGCCGCGCCGGCATCGCCAAGGTGCGTTCGGTGCTGGACCCGCAGCCGTACGAGAACCCCTACCAGCCGATGCAGCCGATCACCTCGTACGCGTTGGCGGCCGCGCGGCACATGCACCAGTACGGCACCACGCGCGAGCATCTGGCCGAGGTGGCGGTGGCCGCGCGCAAGTGGGCGCAACTCAATCCCGATGCGCTGATGCGCGATCCGTTGAGCATCGACGACGTGCTGAACGCGCGCATGGTGTCCGACCCGCTGTCGGTGCGCGACTGCTGCCTGGTCACCGACGGCGCCGGCGCCTATGTGATGGTCCGCGCCGAACGCGCCAAGGACCTCGCCAAGCCGCCGGTCTATGTACTGGGCAACGCCACCGCGACCTGGCACCGGCAGATCTCCAGCATGCCGGACCTGACCGTCAGCGCGGCGAAGGAATCGGGCGAGCGCGCGTTCGCGATGGCGGGCGTCAAGCCGGCCGATGTCGACGTGCTCGAGCTGTACGACGCCTTCACCATCAACACGCTGCTGTTCCTCGAAGATCTTGGCTTCTGCGCCAAGGGGGAGGGCGGACCCTTCGTCAGCGGCGGGGCCATCGCGCCCGGCGGCAGGTTGCCGGTCAATACCAACGGCGGCGGACTGTCGTGCGTGCATCCCGGCATGTACGGCATGTTCATCACCATCGAGGCGGTGCGCCAGTTGCGCGGCGAATGCGGCGAACGCCAGGTCGGCGGTGCGGAGATCGCGCTGGTGCACGGCAACGGCGGCACCTTGTCGAGCCAGTCGACCGCGATTCTGGGAACCGCGGCGGCGCTGTAGCGGCCCCGGCTGCCGAACCGATGCTGCGACGGCATGCCGCAGCAGGCGTCAGGCAGGTACGCAAGCGCGCAAGGCAATGCGGACGGACGATTAACGCGTTCGTCCGCATTTTTTCGTTTGGCGACACCAGGTCCGGTCGAAGACTCGCGAAGTCGGCATTGGCCGTCAACGATGGCGCCGCGCCACTCGTCTAGAGAGTGCGAGGGCGAATCGCGGACCGGCAAGGCGCTGCCGCTCGGTCCGTGGTTCGTTCACGCTGCCGCTCGGCCTGTGGTTCGCCCACGCCCCTGCCTTGTCCTTTTGAGCCTGCCCGCATCATGACGCTGTCCGCCCGTCCCATCCCATCGTTCCTTCCCCCGACGTCACGTATCGGAGACCCGCGATCCCGCGCATGGCAGGCGCCGCTGCGGCCGCGCGATGCCGCGCAGGTGGCGCGCACCGCGGCCACGCTGTTTCTCGGCGAAGGCAGCATCGACGTCACGCTGGCCGCGGATCGAGGCGGACGCTTGCGTTCGGTCTTCGCCGACATCGAGCGGGAATACCGCATCGGCGGACGCAGCTGCGACCGCGCACCCGATCCCGAGGCAGCCCATGCCGCGCTGGAGCTCGAGATGGGCATCAAGGTGCTGATGCGGCTGAGCGATTGCCTCGGCGCCCTGTTCGGGGCGCAGGACGGCGTACGGAGCGACGTACGGGACGACGCAGGGGGCGCCGCACAGCGCGACGTTCAGCGCGACGCGCATGGCGACCATATCGCCCGCCGCGCCGCGCTGCTCGAATGCGCGGCGGCGATTGCCGACAAGGCGCTGATCTGCCGCGACGAGCGTGCCGTAAAGGCCGACGCTGCACCGGTGCAGCGCTGCCTGTCGATTTGCGCGGGCGCAGGCGGCGAGATTCGCCTGCACAAGTTCACACGCTGGCAGCGGCAGCCGGAGCGGGGGACCGATCGCACGGGTGGCACCGGCAGGCCGGATAGCGCCGACGGTGCCCTTGGTGCGGGTGCAGACGGAGCGGATGGTCCGGTGACACAGGCTACCGAGATGGACGCGTCCCTGGCCTTCCGGATCGAGCCGTGGCGCCGGACCGCGCGCCCGCGCCGCGGCGATCCGCGGCGCGTGCTGCTCCGTTGCCGCATCCGGCCGGTGCGCGTGGGCGATGCACGGCGCATGCACGAAGCCGTGCCGGTACCCGGCCCCGGCGTGCGCGACCGGCTCGCCGCCGGCGACTGGCGCGGCGCGTTCCTGATGCTGCTGATCCGGCTGTTTCGTCTGCCGATGCCTCGCCGCGGCGAGATCGCCGGCAGGGCGCAGCTGAAGGTCTATCCGATGCCGCGCGACGGGCGCGCGGCGGTGGTCGTGCGGATGAGCGGCGAGGGGAAGCGCCGGGAAGGATACCGGGCGGCCATTCACGGCGTCGAAGCGGTCGGGCGGGAACTGGAAGGTCCGCGGTGCCTCCTCTCGGCACTCCCGCCGGAGCCGGAGCCGGCAGTGCGCGACGACGAGGTGCGCTGCTATTGAGCCGCGGAGGCATGGTGTAGCGCGCTACCGTGCTCTCCTTTCGTGCCCCCCGTCCGTGTGCCCCATCCCTTCGCGAGGTCCCTGCGCGCCATCGGGGCGCCCCGTCTGCGCTGCTGATCAGCGCTCCGGATCCGTACTCGCGATCCGTGCTCGCGATCCATGATTTGCCGCACCGCACCCACGGCCGTGCAAAAGGCCGCCTTAGCCAAATGCAAATGGCGAGCGCCCCGGCGCGCCCACACACTGCGGTGATGGCATCGGCGGGAGCGCCCGGGCTTCCCTCTATATGTATACGGACATACGGACGTATGCGGAAAGACCTGCGCAAACCAAGAAAGTGCGCCGGCCGAGCCAGACCGTTCACCACAGGAGGAGACGCATGGCAACGAAGCAAACACGATGGCGGCCCGCCGGCATGCTGGCGACCGCGCTGGGCGCGCTGATTCCACTGGCCGGCGTGGCCTCGCTGGCGCTGAGCGATGGCGCCGCGGCGGCCGACGCCTATCCGTCGCGGCCGATCAAGCTGATCGTCGGCTATACGCCGGGCGGTCCCGTCGATACCGCGGCGCGCGTCTATGCCGATCACCTGGGACGAGTGCTGAAGCAGCCGGTGGTGGTCGACAACCGTGCCGGCGCCAGCGGCGCGATCGCCGCCGAGATCACGGCCAAGGCGCCGCCCGACGGCTATACGCTGTACTTCGTCGCCAGCCCGACCATGACGATGACGCCGCTGATCCAGAAGGCGGTCAACTTCAATCCGAGCCGGGATTTCAGCCACATCGGGCTGATCACCGACTACACCAACGTGCTGCTGATCAACAAGGACTTCCCGGCCCGCAATGTCGGCGAGCTGGTGGAGTACGCCCGCAAGCACCCGCAGGGCGTGGCGTTCGGCTCGGCCGGCGTCGGTGCGTCCAACCATCTGTCGGCCGAACTGCTGGCGCAGATGAGCGGCGTCAAGATGCTGCACGTGCCGTACAAGGGCAATTCGCCGGCGATGACCGACGTGATCAGCGGCAAGATCGCCTTCATGTTCGATATCACCGGCACCGCGATCGGCCATATCCAGAGCGGCAAGGTGCGGCCGCTGGCGGTGACGTCGAAGGAGCGCAACGCCGCGCTGCCGAACGTGCCGACCATGGTCGAGTCGGGGCTGAAGGACTATGCGGTGACCGGCTGGTACGCGCTGATCGGGCCGCCGAAGCTGCCGGCCGAGGTGGTCGACACGCTGGTCAAGGCGCAGCAGACCGTGGGCGACGATCCGGCCTTTCGCCAGCGGATGACGCAGGGGGGCTACGACCTGAACATCACCGGCCCGAAGCCGCTGGCGGAGCGGATCGAGCGAGAGCTGCGGCTGTGGGGCGGGGTGGTCAAGACGGCGAAGATCGAGGTGGAGTGATGCAGTTCCGTCGTTCCCCGAATGCGGGAACGACGGAGGCAGGTGTGGCGGTGGAGAGCGGAGGCGGCGGTGCAGGGAAGCGGATTATTCCTCGACCACCGCCCATCCCTCCATCGCCTGGCCGCCGGCATCGTCGCCAGTCCACAGCAACACGCGCCCGGGCTGCTGGTCATCGCGGCGGCCGCCGACCGTGACGAGGTCGTGGTCGAACAGCGGCGCCATGCCGCGGAAGCCGAAGCGTTTGACGTTCGCCTGCGGCAGTTCGCGCCGCAGCAGGTCCACCATCAGCACCGCCTGCAGCGGACCGTGGACGACCAGGCCGGGATAGCCCTCGACGTCGCGCACGTAGTCATGGTCGTAATGGATGCGGTGGCCGTTGAAGGTCAGCGCGGAGAAACGGAACAGCAGCACCGGATCGGCATGCAGCTGGCGCTGCCATTGCGGCTGGTGCGGCAGCCGCGGGCGCGCCGGCTGGGGCTGGCCGGGCTCCGGCATCGCGCGATAGACGATGTCGTGGCGCTCGCTCAGTGCCGTCTCGCCGTCGACGGTCAGCACATGGCGGACCGAGACGAACCACAGCTCGCCGCTCCGGCCGGTTTTCTGCTGCACCTCCTCGATGGTCGAGGTACGCGTCACGGTGTCGCCGACGCGCAGCGGACGCTGGAAGTCGAGCTCGCTGCCGGCCCACATCCGGCGCGGCAGCGGCACCGGCGGCAGGAAGCCGCCGAGCACCGCGTGGCCGTCGCGGCCCAGCCTGTGCTGGGGCGCACGCGGCAGGAAATACAGCCAGTGCCACAGCGGCGGCAGCGGTCCGCGCGCGATCGCCTCGCCGTCCAGATCCAGCGTGGCGGCGAGGCCGAGCACCGGTTGCAGCGCCAGCGTTTCGGTACGGCTTTCGCTGCGGCCGATCCACCGGCGCAGCGCTTCGAGGCTGGTATCGGTATCGAGATGGGTTTCAGAGGCGGCCGGATCGGCCGTGAGTTGTTGGGCCACGGTTGGGAATCCTCTTATGGTTTGGGGAACGGCAGGGACGGCAGTCTTCGCGCCGTCTCTGCGAGCGTAGGAGTTCAGGCTGCGGCCGGCAACCAGTCCGCCATGCTGTCCGTGTGTTCGAGCGCCCAGACGCGCGCGATGATGGTGCGCATCTCGGCCTCGCTGGCGCCCTGGCGGAAGGCCGCCAGTTGCAGCGCCTTCGCTTCCAGTTCGGGCCGGCTCAGCGTGTTGTCCGGATCGCCCTTGGGCACGTCGACGCGGGCCTCCAGCGTGCGGCCGTCGGTGGTCGCCACCGTCACGCGGCCGATCCACTGGCGCGGATAGGCGGCGTTGATCTCCGCGTCGAGCGCCATCGTCACCTTGTCGCGGAAGGCCGCCACGCGGGCATCGCGCAGCCCATGCTGCTCGAACTCGCCCAGGCCGGCGTGGCCGTGCCAGGCGACCAGCCCGAGCACCGTGCCCATCGAGAACTTGGCCTGATGGATCGTGACCGGATCGACCACGGGGCCGAGCACGTCGATCGCGCCCTGGTGCACGTGCGCGGTCACGCTGGCGATCTGCTCGGGGTCGAGGCGCTCGCGCTGCATCAGCGCCTTCAGCGCATCGGCCGCCGGATGGGTGTGGCGGCACGAGGCGAAGAACTTGAACGAGGTCTCGGCGGTGGCCCAGCGCGTGCCCAGGCCGTCGGTCAACCGCGCCGGATCGGCGTCGCTCGACATGCCGGCCGCCATGCCCTGCGCGCCCTCCAGGATGCGGCGCGCGCCGGTGAAGCCCGCCCGCGCCAGATGCGCCGACATCAGCCCGTCCGCCGCCGCCTTGGCGGTATGCAGCTGCTTCGAATCGGCGGCGTCGCGCAGGAATTCCCACAGGCCCGCGGCCTGGGTGCCGGCCGACCCCAGCGCCTGGTTGATGCCCTCGGCATCGAGCCCGTACAGCTTGGCCACCGCCGCCGCGGCCGCCAGCGTGCCGACCGTGCCGGTGGTATGGAATACGCGATAGTGGGAGCGGCCCATGAATTCGCCGATGCGGATGCCGGCCTCGTAGCCGGCGATCGCCGCGGTCAGCAGCTGCGCGCCGCTCTTGCCCTCGGCCTGGGCCGCGGCCAGCACGGCGGGAAACACCACCGCGGCCGGATGCAGCACCGAGCCGTTGTGCACGTCGTCCTGTTCGACCACATGCGAGGCCGCGGCATTGACCAGCGCGGCGAACCACGGCGAGGTGCGGCGGCGGTCGACCAGCACCTCGGACGGGCCCTGCTGCGGGCCCATCGCCACGGCGAACTCCTGCAGCCGGCGGATCGCCGGAGCGTCCTTGCCGGCGAGGGCCGAGGCGATCCAGTCGAGGAACAGGTCCTTGGTGCGCTCGACCACGTGCGGCGGCACGTCGGACAGCGTGAAGCGGGCAAGGAACTCGCAGAGTTCGCGCGTGGGATAGGAGCTTGGCATCGGTTTGGCGGGGATCGGCTTGGCGTGGATCGGTTTGGTGCGTATCGGCTCGGTGCGTATCGGCTTGGTGCGTATGGGTCTGGCGCGGAAGGCCTGGCGCAAGGCGGTGGCAACGGCGCTGAGGAAGACGCCGGCCTAGAAGGACCGCGGCAGTCCCAGCACGTGCTCGGCCACATAGGACAGGATCAGATTGGTCGAGATGGGTGCGACCTGGTACAGACGCGTCTCGCGGAACTTGCGCTCGATGTCGTATTCGGCGGCGAAGCCGAAGCCGCCGTGGGTCTGCAGGCAGACGTTGGCCGCTTCCCACGAAGCATCGGCGGCCAGCAGCTTCGCCATGTTGGCCTCCTTGCCGCAGGGCTGGCCGGCGTCGAACAGCTCGGCGGCCTTGTAGCGCATCAGGCTGGCGGCCTCGACGTTGACGTAGGAGCGGGCGATCGGAAACTGGATGCCCTGGTTCTGGCCGATCGGCCGGTCGAACACCACGCGCTCGCGCGCATAGTGGCTGGCGCGCTCGACGAACCAGTAGCCGTCGCCGATACATTCGGCGGCGATCAGGATCCGCTCGGCGTTCAGCCCGTCGAGGATGTACTTCAGTCCCTTGCCTTCCTCGCCGATCAGGTTCTCGGCCGGGATCTCCAGGTTGTCGAAGAACAGCTCGTTGGTCTCGTGATTGACCATGTTGCGGATCGGCTGGACCGTCAGGCCGTTGCCGATCGCCTCGCGCAGGTCGACCACGAACACCGACAGGCCCTCGGACTTGCGCTTGACCTGGTCCAGCGGCGTGGTGCGCGCCAGCAGCAGCATCAGGTCCGAATGCTGCACGCGCGAGATCCAGACCTTCTGGCCGTTGACGACATAGCGGTCCCCCTGGCGCACCGCGGTGGTCTTGAGCTTGGTGGTGTCGGTGCCGGTGGTGGGCTCGGTCACCGCCATCGACTGCATGCGCAGCTCGCCCGCGGCGATGCCCGGCAGCCAGCGCTGCTTCTGCGCCTCGGAGCCGTGCCGCAGCAGGCAGCCCATCACGTACATCTGGCCGTGGCAGGCGCCGGAATTGCCGCCGCTGCGATTGATTTCCTCCATGATCACCGAGGCGGCCGTCAGCGGCAGGCCGGAGCCGCCGTAGTTCTCGGGAATCAGCGCCGACAGCCAGCCGGCCTGCGTCAGCGCCTGGACGAACTGCTCGGGGAAGGCGTCCTGCTCCTCGACGCGCTGCCAGTAGGCGGAATCGAAGCCGGCGCACAGATCGCGCACCGCCTCGCGGATTTCGGGGTAATGCGCATCGTGCGCCTGGTCGATCGTCATCAAGGGGCCTTTGCGGGAAATCACGGGAATGCGGCCATTATTCCCGAGCCCGCCACGGACCGACATTCGCATTTGCCAAAGAGCGGCTTAGGGCGGGCCTTACCTCGCCGGTGCCGTGGCCGCCGTGGGCCGATGTGGCGCGCTGGGACCCGCCGGGGCCTCGGTGGCCGGCGATGGCTGGCGGTGGCATGCGGGTGGCACGTCGTGGCCCCCGGCGGTCCGCGATGCCGGACGCGCCCGCTCAGACCGGCTCGCGCGCCGCGTCGATCAGGTAGTGCACCAGGGTCTCGGCGAACTGCGGCAGCTCGCGGCCGGGCCGGCGCACCAGGCGCAGCTCGCGCTTGGCCCAGTCGTCCTCCAGCGTGATGAAGCGCAGCACCTTGCGGCTGGCGTAGCGGCGCGCGCAGCTGTTGGGCACGATCGCGATGCCGGCGCCGGCCTCGACCATGCGGCAGACCGCGTCGAAGCTGCCGACCTGGATGCGCAGGCTGATGCGCTTGCCCATGCCGCTGGCGATGCGGTCCAGGAAGGACTGGATCGCGCTGAATTGGTTCAGGCCGACGAAGCGGCAGGTATCGAGCAGATCGGCGAAATGCAGCCGCTTGAACTGCGGCAGCGGGTGGTTGACCGGCGCGATCACGATCAGCTCGTCGCTGCACAGCTGCATCACGTCCAGGTCCTCGGTGGCGACCTCGCCGGCGACGATGCCAAGGTCCGCCGCACCGGCGCCGATGGCCGAGACGATCTCCTGCGACAGGTGTTCCTCCAGCTCGATGTCGACGTCCGGGTTCTCCGACAGGAAGCGCGACAGCGCGTTGGCCAGAAACGAGTTGGTCGCGGTGGTGTTGGCCAGCAGCCGGACCTTGCCCTTGACGCCCTTGGCGTAGGGGCGCAGATCGGCATGCAGGCATTCGAGCTCGCGAAAGACCTCGCGCGCGTGCCGCAGCAGCGCGTCGCCGGCCGGCGTCAGGCGCACCCCCTTGACCTGGCGGATCAGCAGCTGGGTCTGGAACGCTTCCTCCAGCTGCTTGATGCGGGTGCTTGCCGCCGGCAGCGACAGGAAGCTGCGTTCGGCCGCCCGCGTCAGGTTATGGGTTTCCCCTACGTTCAGGAACAGGCGCAGGTCGGTCAGGTCGTAATGCATCGTGTCGTGATGGGTTTGGCGGGATCGAACGGAGGGTTTCGGCAGGCGGAAGGCGTCTTTTGGGATTGGCGAATTCCCCTTTCGCTGCCGGCAATTTATCGTATATGCCGCTTCAATAGAACCTCGTAGGTGGGACAGGAGACCGATGATGACGGCGAAGGTGGAAGGATCGGCGGCAGGCGCGATGGCAGACTCGACGGCTGGCACGATGG
>NZ_JCBAJO010000167.1:0-10279 GCF_059772245.1 Cupriavidus sp. R6-3 | reverse complement strand
TGCGAATGTCATGGCGTCTCCGTGAGGTTCCTTTCTGCGAGGTTGCGGGCAAATTTAAGCGGGACATCGACGATTGATCTAATCAACTATCGGCGCGCGCCGCTATGGAAAACCCTAGGCGCCGGCATGGCGCCACAGGTTTCGCAAAACTCACTTTCTCGATAAATTGCCGATAAGACGCATGGCGGGCTCCACCGCGCTTTTCCGGACAGCATTCCGGACAGCATTCCGGGCGCATTGCCGAACGCATCTCCCAACGCATTCCCGAACGCATTCCGGACCCGCCACGCCACCTGGATTCCGCACCGATCACCATCATGGCCACCTGCACGATCCACCGCCTTGCCGAGCGCGCGCTGCTGTGCAGCGTGCCGCCTCCCGCGTCGCTCGACGTGCAACGCCGCTTCTGGGCGATGGCCGATCTGGCCGGCGCATGGCCCGGCGTGGTGGACGCCTATCCCGGCATGAACAGCCTGACGGTGCTGTTCGACGACGGGGCCGACCCGGACCAGCTCGAAGCCGCGCTGGCGCAGGCGTGGGCGCGCGGGGAGGGCGGTAACATCGGCGGCAAGGTCAGCGGCGAGGTCCACGCCCACGCCCACGGCCGCGCCAACGTCAGCCCCAACGTCAGCCCCAACGCCGGCTCCAACGCCGGCTCCAACGCCGGCCCTAACGCCGGCTTCAACGCCGGCTCCAACGCCGGCCCCGAGGTCGCCGGCCGCGTCGTCGAGATTCCCGTCCGCTACGGTGGCGACGACGGTCCCGATCTGGCCGACGTCGCCGCTCATACCGGCCTGACGCCCGAGGAAGTGGTGCGGCGGCACAGCGCCGGTACCTATACCGTCTACTTCCTCGGCTTCCAGCCCGGCTTCGCCTATCTAGGCGGACTCGACCCCGCGCTGGCGACGCCGCGCCGAACCGAGCCGCGGCTCGCGGTGCCGGCCGGCGCCGTCGGCATCGGCGGCGAGCAGACCGGCGTCTATCCCGCGGCCGCGCCCGGGGGCTGGCAATTGATCGGACGTACCGAATTGCCGCTGTTCCTGCCCGAGCGCGATCCGCCCTCGCTGCTGGCGCCGGGCGACACCGTGCGCTTCGTGGTGGCATCGGTGGCCGGATCGGCTGCCAAATCGGTAGACAAATCGGTAGACAAATCGGTAGACAAATCGGACGCCGGATCGGCCCCCAATCCGGATGCCGGATCGGATGCCGGGTCGGCGGCGCGACCGGACGCCAGATCGGGCGCCGGGCCGATCGCCAAGCCGGAGCGCCCATGATCGAGATCCTTCGCCCCGGCGCGCTGGCGTCGATCCAGGACCTCGGCCGCAACGGCATGCGCCGGTTCGGCGTCGGCGGCACCGGCGCGCTCGACAGCCTCGCGCTGCGGGTCGGCAATCTGCTGCTGGGCAACGCGCCCGGCGCGGCCGCCATCGAATTCACGCTGGGCCGCGCCACGCTCCGCTTCCATGCCGACCTGCGCATCGCGCTGACCGGCGCCGAATGCCGCGCCGATCTCGACGGCGAGCCGGTCTGGTGCTGGCATGCGTTCGACGTGCGCGCCGGCAGCACGCTGACGCTGCCCGCCCCCCGTGGCGGCACCCGTACCTATCTGTGCGTGGCCGGCGGCATCGACGTGCCGCTGGCGATGGGCTCGCGCAGCACCGACCTGAAGGCCGGCTTCGGTGGACACCAGGGCCGCGCGCTGCGGCGGGGCGATCGGCTGGCGGCGCTACGGCCCGGCTTCGGTCCGGCGCCATTGCCGCCGATCGGCGTGCTGGCGCCCGCGTGGGCGTTGCCGTCGCCGTTGTCTCCGTCGTCTCCGTCGTCTCCGTCGTCTCCGTCGTCTCCGTCGTCTCCGTCGTCACCGCCGCAGCAATCGCAGCAGTCGTCGTCGCCGTCGCAGCCGCCGCAGTCGTGGCAGTCGCCTCAGTCGCTGCGGACGCCGCAGTCGTCGCTGTCGGCAGCATCCGCCGACAGCCGCGCGCTGCCGATCCGCATGCTGCCCGGGCTGGAGTACGATCAGTTCGAGGCGGATGCCCAGCAGGCGCTGTGGCAGGCGGAGTGGATCGTCACGCCGAATAGCAACCGCATGGGCTTCCGGCTCGAAGGTCCCGCGCTGGCGCGGCGGCCCGGTGCGCCGGAGTTGCTGTCCCATGGCGTGGTGCCGGGCGTCATGCAGGTGCCGCCGGGCGGTCAGCCGATCGTGCTGATGGCCGACGCCCAGACCACCGGCGGCTATCCGAAGATCGGCGTCGTCATCGAGGCCGATCTGTGGCGCCTCGCGCAGGCGCCGCTGGGCGCTGCGGTGCGCTTTCACCGCGTCAGCCTCGAGGAAGCCGAGGCCGCGCGCATGCAGGTGCAGACCTATCTGCGCCAGATCGCGCAGGCGGTGGCGTGGCAGTCGGAGGCGCGGACCGGGGCACAGGCGCCGGCCGCGCGGCGGCGCGCGATGACGCGCCGGCTGTCACCGGCCGACGCCACGCTGCCGTGACGCGAGCGGACCCAACGAACGCGACGAACGGACAGAGCGCACCGACCCACCGACGCACCGACGCATCGAACCGAACGCAACGAACGCAACGAACGCAACGAACGCAACGAACGAACCAAGCGCACCGAGCGCACCGCGCGCACCGAGCCCGACGAACCGAACGAACGCAACGAACCGACCGAACCATCCTGGAGACCCGTCATGCAGATCGATCTGAACGCCGACCTCGGCGAAGGCTGCGGCAGCGACGAAGCGCTGCTGGCGTTGATCAGCTCGGCCAATATCGCCTGCGGCTGGCATGCCGGCGACGCGTCGACCATGCTGCAGACGGTGCAGTGGGCGCTGGCCAAAGGCGTCGCCATCGGCGCGCATCCGAGCTACCCCGATCGCGAGAATTTCGGGCGTACCGAGATGCAGCGCGACCCGCGCGACATCTATGCCGACGTGCTGTACCAGATCGGCGCGCTCGCGGCGATCGTCAGGGCCCAGGGCGGCCGCCTCGCCCACGTCAAGGCGCATGGCGCGCTCTACAACCAGGCCGCACGCAACCGCGCGCAGGCACAGGCGATCGTTGACGCGGTGCGGGACTTCGATCCGCGGCTGACCTTCTTCGGCCTGGCCGGCAGCGTGATGATCGAGGTCGCGCGCGAGGCCGGACTGACGGTCAAGGAAGAGGTCTTCGCCGACCGCGGCTACAACCCCGACGGCTCGCTGGTCCGCCGCGGCACGCCCGGCGCGCTGCTCGACGACGACGAGGCCGTGCTGTCCCAAACGCTGTCGATGGTCCGCGACCACAAGGTCCGCGCCATCGACGGGCAATGGATACCGATTCAGGCCGACACCGTCTGCCTGCACGGCGACGGCCCCCACGCGCTGGCCTTTGCGCAACGGATAAGGGACCGCCTGCGGGAAGAGGGGATTGCGGTGCGGGCTTAGGCCGCGTCGCCGGTGTTCGGTGCGTTTCGCCGCGCCCCACGGCTGCGCCGTTCCCTTCGCCGGGTCAGTCCGAACTGCTCGACGCGCCAGGCGAGATAGCAGAAGGCGAGGAACGGCCACAGCCAGCCGAGCCATTGGGCCAGGCCGTTGAAATGGACGAAGCGGCCGAGGCGCCAGCCCTGTTCGGAGACCCAGGCGTAGGGATTGGGCGGCAGCACGTTGGTCAGGATCACCAGCGTCAGCAGCGCGCTCATCGCCAGGATGCCGCGCAGCGGGCGCGGCAGACGCACCAGCAGCACCAGCGCGAGCGTGCCGGTCACCAGCGCGTAGCGCCCGCCCTCGGACAGCCAATTGAAGGCGTTGTCCGCCGGGAACTGCAGTTCGGCTGCGAGCCCCTTGAGCAGCAGCGTGGCGGCCAGCAGGCCGGCGAGGATGCGCAGCGTGGGCGCCTGCCGGCGCATTGCCACCGAGGCGAACAGGCCGGTGCCGACCCACGCGCAGCCGGTCACCAGCGATTCGAGCAACTGGTGCTGCTGCATGTCGTCGGGGCGCAGGCCGATGTCCTCCTGCAGCCGCAGGAAGCCGGGGAACACCCACTGCACCAGCTGCATCGGCCACGACTCGGGATTGGTCAGCCATTGCCGCACCAGGCCGCCCATGCCGAACAGATGCTCCTGCGGGAAGATCTGCGCGAACGGCCACAGCAGGATCAGGATGATGGCGAAGCTGGCGTGCGACTCGAACCAGGCGATGCGCAGGCGCCGCAGCGTGCCGCGGTCGATCATCGCGCTGGCGAACGGCGCCATCATCGTGCCGCCCAGCAGCGCGCCCAGCGCATTGGTCATCAGGTCGATGTTCGACGGAATGCGGTTGGGCAGCCAGGTCTGCAGCGCCTCCATCGCGCCGGACAGCACGATGCCGGCCGCGAAGGCCAGCAGCGCGGCGCGCGCCCCGGTCACGCGCGGATGCAGCGACAGCACCACCAGCGCGCCGAACGGGCAATAGCCGAGCACATTGGTCAGCAGATCGAAGTCGGTGATGTAGCGCGGCTTGGGCGCATTGAGGAAGGCCCACGGCGAGATGCCGTTGTCGGTCCAGCCGGTGAACGGATACAGGCTGGCGTAGATCATCAGCAGCGTCATGCACAGCAGGCCGAAGCGCGCCAGCGGCGAATGCCGCAGCGTGCTGGCGCTCTCGGGCGGGATCGCGGCGAAGCGCGGGTCCGGCGGCGTGGAGGACGGAGGCAGATCGGCCTGTTTCATGGTGCCGCTGTGATGGCGTACCGATTCAGCGTACCGGCAGCGTCGCCACCCAGTCGATGATCGCCGCGATCACGGCATCGGTGCTGCCGGCCAGCGCGCGCACGCCGCCCGCGCCGTCGGCGCTGGGGGCGGGCTGCTCGGCGGTGAAGGTCTTCTGGCCGATCATGCCGTTGCGCATCACGGTCGCGCGCACCTGCACCACGCCGCGGCTGCTGTCGGCGCTGTCGAACACCTGCTCGAAGTCGACGATATCGACCTTCAGCGCGGGCGCCTGCGTGTCGCCGCCCCAGCTCAGTTCGCCGCGGGCCGATACCGCTTCGCGCAGCCGCTCGTCGAACAGCCGCACCGGCGACATGATCCAGCGCTGCGTCGCATAGGGCTGCAGGCGTTCGGCCTGGGCATAGCGCAGCCGGTAGTGGATCGCGTTGCCGTCGAGCCAGGAGGGACCATCGGTGGACAGCACGCGCAGCCGCGGCAGCGTCTTGCCCGCTGCGGCCGACGGTGCTGCGGTGGGCGGGCCGAGATCGTACGTCGTGCTCTGCGGCGTATCCGGCAGCAGCGAACAGCCGGTCAGCAGCGCGGCGGCCAGCAGGGTAACGACCAGCATTGCGCCGGCGCCGGGGCGAAGCGCGGCGGAAAGGCGGGTGAGGCGGAGCGGGGCAGCGTCGGTCATGGGCGTCGGTTCCCGGTACAGGGTTGGATTCACGGTGCGGTCCCCGCGGATGGCGCGCTGAAGCCGTCCTCGCCGGGACCGGGCGGGGTCGCCGAGCCGCCGAACAGCACGCTTTGCGGCCGCTCGTTGAACTGGCCGGCGGCGCGGTCCAGGCTGCGCACCGTCTGCCGCGCATCGCGCGCGAGGCCGTTGAGCTGGGGCAAGGTCTGGTCGTTCAGATTGTTGGCCGCGTGCTCGACCGAGCCCGCCGCGGCGCGCAACTGCTGGCCGACGCCGTCGACGGTGCGCATCAGCGTGCCGTCGGGGCTGCCGAGCTCGCGGGTCAGCTGCTGCGTCGACTTCAGCGTGGCGTTCAGGTTCGCGGTGACCTGCGGCAGTTGCCGCGCGGCCGGTTCGAGCGCGCGCGCGACGCGGGCATAGTCGTCGACGCCTTCCTTGATCGAGCGGATCGTCGTCATCAGCTCGCGCCGGTTCTCGCCCTGGAACATGTCGTTGAGCGAGGCCATCAGCGATTCGACCTGCGTCAGCAGCGAATCGCCGCGCCGCTCCAGTTCCTCGAAGAAGCCCGGCCGCATCTGGATGCGGGCGACCGCGCGCGGCGAGGTCTCCAGCGGCGGCGACGGCGCGGTGCTGCCTTCCTGCGCCGCGGTGTCGTCCAGCTGCACATAGGCGATGCCGGTGACGCCCTGCAGGCCCAGCGTCGCATAGGTCGTGCGCGTGATCGGCGCCTCCTTGTCGACGCTGATGCGCACGATGATCTGGCCCGGCACGGACGCATCGAAGCGGATCGACTCGACCCGGCCCACCGTCAGCCCTCGGTACTTGACGTCGGCCTGCGGTCCGAGCCCGGTCACGGTCGAGCGCGTGACCAGGTCGTAGGGCACGCGCTCGGTATGGTCGGTGCCGAACCAGAACAGCGCGAACAGCACCAGCACGGCCAGGCCGATGGTGAACACGCCGGCGAGAAAGGCGTTCGACTTGTTTTCCATCACGACTCTCCAGCGTGGCGCGCCACGGCCGCCACGTCCGATGCAGGGTTGGCGCCGGCGCTCTGCGTGCTGAGCGCGCTGAGCGCACGCTGGCCGCGTTCGCCGAGAAAATATTCGCGGATGAAGGGATGGTCGATCTTCACCAGCTGCGGGATCGGCAGCGCCGCCAGCACCTTGCGGTCCGCCAGCACCGCGACGCGGTCGGACAGCGCCACCAGCGTATCCAGATCGTGCGTCACCATCACCACCGTCAGCTTCAGTTCGCGCCGCAGTTCGCGGATCAGCGCGACGTAGTCGTCGGACGCCATCGGGTCCAGGCCGGCGGTGGGCTCGTCCAGAAACACCAGTTCCGGCTCGAGGGCCAGCGCGCGAGCCAGCGCCACGCGCTTGATCATGCCGCCGGACAGGTCGGCCGGCATCTTGTCGGCGTCCCGCGCCGACAGGCCGACCAGTTCGAGCTTGAGCAGCGACGCCTCGCAGATCAGATTGTCGGGAAGGCAGCGAAGTTCACGCAGCGGCAGCGCGATATTGTCGATCACCGACAGCGACGAGAACAGCGCGCCGCGCTGGAACTGCATGCCCCAGCGGTTGCGCATCCATTGCAGCCGCGCCGGATCGAGGCTGGCGAGGTCCTCGCCGAACAGGCGGATGGTGCCGGCGGTGGGCCGCTCCAGGCCGACGATCTGCCGCAGCAGCACGGTCTTGCCGGTGCCCGAGCCGCCGACGATCGACAGCACCTCGTCGCGATAGACCTCAAGGTCGAGGCCGTCATGCACGACGGTATCGCCGAAGCGCTTGACCAGGCCGCGTACCTCGATGATCGGGGTGCGTGCGCCAGGCGGGGTTCCGCCGCCGGTGCCGCCGACGGTGCCGGCCCGCGTATCGATGCTCGCCGTCATATGCCGACATCCTTGAACAGGATCGCGAAGATCGCATCGGCCACGATCACCACGGTGATGGCGGTGACCACCGACGCGGTCGTTCCCTCGCCCAGGCTCTGCGTATTGGGCTTGATGCGCAGGCCGAAGTGGCACGCGGTCAGCGCGATCAGCATGCCGAAGGCCACGCCCTTGCCCAGGCCCAGCCACAGGTTGGCCACCGGCACCGCGTTGGGCAGCTCGCGCAGGAAGAAGACCGGGCTCAGGCCCAGCTGCATGTTCGACGCCACCATGCCGCCGATCAGCGCGAGCAGCGCGGTCCAGGCGACCAGCAGCGGCATCGCCACGGCCAGCGCGATCGCGCGCGGCATGATCAGCCGGAAGCTGTGCGAGATGCCCATGACGCGCATCGCGTCGAGCTCCTCGGTCACGCGCATCACGCCGATCTGCGCGGTGATCGCCGAACCCGAGCGGCCCGCCACCAGGATCGCGGCCAGCACGGGACCGAGCTCGCGGATCACCGACAGGCCGAGGATATTGACGATGAAGACGCTGGCGCCGTAGGTACGCAGCTGGTTCGCCAGCAGATAGGCCAGCACCACGCCGATCAGGAAACCCACCAGCGCGGTGATGCCCAGCGCCTTGTAGCCGATGCTGTAGACGTTGGCCGAGATCTCCCGCCACGGGCCGCGCCGCGGCGCGGCGGCGAAGCGCAGCAGGTCCAGCGACAACTGGCCCAGCATCGCGATGCCGTTACCGAGCTGCGAGAACAGCGACAGCATCGAGGCGCCGAGCAGCGTGACCGGGTTGAAGCGGTCGACCATCCGTTTTTTCCAGCCGTGCCGCCGTACCGCGGCGATCCGCTCGAAGGCGCGGCGCTGGCCGTCCGTGGCCTCGAGATGGGCCGGAAAGCGCTCGCCCCAGGCCTGCCACAACAGCTGCGCGCCGATATGGTCGAGCCGGCCGATGCCGCTCAGCTGCCAGCGCGCCGTGCCGGGAACGAGTGCCTGCAGCTGCCGGCGCAGGTCATGGGCGCAGCGCTCCTGCGCCAGCGACAGCGCGGTCCAGTCTCCCTGCAACTGCACGGCGGCGGTGCCGTCCTGTTGCGTGACAGCGATGTCCGGCTTCGTATAGCGTTCCAATGGCTGACCGATGTAAGGTGCGAAAGCCGATTTTAAGCCACGCGCCGGCAGGCGCCAAAGTGGACGCGGCTACAATGCGCATGGCCCGATATCCATGGGCCGCCGCCGAATTCCAGCTTCCCTCCGCCCGCATGACCGCCGCCCCGATCGATTCCCCCGCGTCTTCGTCCTCCTTGCCGCCTGCCTGGCGTATCGATCCGGTCCGCCTGCGGGCCGCGCTGGCCGAAGAGGCCCGGCAGTGGCAGCTCGAGATCGTCGAGGAAACCGGCTCGACCAATGCCGATCTGGTCCAGGCCTGCCGTCGGGCCCCGTGGGGCGAGGCCGGCATGCTCCGGCTCGCCTACCGGCAGACCGCCGGCCGCGGACGCCAGGGGCGGCCCTGGCAGGGGCAGGCCGGCATGACGTTCTCGGTGGCGATGCCGCTCGCGTTGCCCCCGGCGCGGCTGGCGGGGCTGAGCCTCGCGGTCGGGCTGGCGCTTGCGGACGCGCTGAACGATGTCGACGCACGGCTGGGCAAGGCGGTCGGCCTCAAATGGCCGAACGATCTGCAGATCGACGGGCGCAAGCTGGCGGGCATCCTGATCGAATCGGTGCCGGCGGGGCCGCAGCGGGTCTGGGCGGTGGTCGGCATCGGCCTGAACCTGGTGCGCGACGCCGCGATGGAGGCCGCGCTCGGCCGCTCGCTGGCCGGCGTCACCGAATGCATGGACCGATTCGACCCGCAGCATGGCCCGACCGACTTGCTGGCCGCGGTGCTGAACCGGCTGGCGGCGATGCGCACCGCCTTCCTTGCCGACGGCTTTGCGCCGATGGCGCGGCGCTGGTCGGCGCGCGATGCCTACCGCGACCAGCCGGTGCGGCTGCTGCACGACGGCGCGGTACAGGCCGAGGGCATGGCGCGCGGCGTCGACGACGAGGGCCATTTGCTGCTGGAAACCGCAAACGGGCTGCAGCGGATCGCCTCGGGCGAGCTGTCGCTGCGGCCCGCCGGCGAGGGGGCGCGATGAGCGCGAACCAGGATGCGGACACCATTGCGGGCGGCACTGCGCGCGCCAATGCGAGCGGCACTGCGCGCGCCAATGCGAACGCCAATGCGAGCGCCAATGCGAACGCGACTGCTGACTCCACCGCCGACGCCAATGCGACCGCCACTGCGGACACCACCGCGGGCGCTGCCGCTGACGCTGCCGCGGACATCGCCGCGGCCGCTGCCGCAGATACCACCGCGAACGCCACCGTGCTGCTGATCGATATCGGCAATACCCGCTTGAAGTGGGCCTGGTGCGACGCGGCCTCGCTCGGCGCCCCCGTTACCGGCGCGCTGCCGGTGCCGTGGCGCACCGGCGGTGCCTGCGGGCATGAAGCGCTGGCCACGCTGGCCGGCGAATGGCGCGCGCTGGCCGATGCCGAGGGCGCACCGCGCGGCGTGTGGATCAGCAATGTGGCCGGCCCTGTCATCGCGGCCGAGGTCGATGCCTTGCTGGCCGATGCCTTTGGCGGTCCGCCGGCGGTGCACTGGGCCCGCGCCACCGCGTCGCACGGCACGCTGGACAACGGCTATCGAGAACCGAGCCAGCTCGGCGTCGACCGCTGGGTCGGCGGCATCGGTGCGCGCCACCATCTGCCCGAGGGCAATCTGCTGATCGTCACGGCCGGCACCGCGACCACGATCGACGTGGTGCTGGCGCCGGACGGCCGCGACGGTAGTGACGGCAATGATGGCCGCAACGCCAGCAACGCCAGCAACCGCAGTGGCGGCAGCGACGCCAGCAACGCCAGCAGCGGCACGCCGGCGCGCTCTCGCTTCGCCGGCGGCATGATCCTGCCCGGACTCGCGCTGATGATGGGATCGCTGGCGCGCAATACCGCGCAGCTGCCGGCGGTCGAGATCGGCGAGGCCCATGCCGCGGC
>NZ_JCBAJO010000166.1:0-10430 GCF_059772245.1 Cupriavidus sp. R6-3 | reverse complement strand
GCGCGTCCACCGGCGGCACCGAGGCCATCAAGGAATTCCTGATGCCGCTGCCGCCCGATGCGCCGGCGGTGCTGATCGTCCAGCATATGCCGGCGGGCTTCACGCGCTCGTTCGCGCAGCGGCTCGACGGCCTGTGCCGCATCAAGGTCAAGGAGGCCGAGCATGGCGAACGCGTGCTGCCGGGCTACGCCTATATCGCGCCGGGCGACCAGCATCTGCTGCTGGCGCGCAGCGGCGCCAACTATGTTGCGCACCTGTCGCAGGACCCGCCGGTCAACCGGCATCGGCCGTCGGTCGACGTGCTGTTCGATTCGGCCGCCGTGCATGCGGGCAAGAACGCCATCGGCGTGATCCTGACCGGCATGGGCCGCGACGGCGCGCGCGGCATGCTGCGGATGCGCGAGGCCGGCGCCTACAACCTGGCGCAGGACGAGCAGAGCTGCATCGTGTTCGGCATGCCGAAGGAGGCGATCGCCGCCGGCGGCGCGCACGAGGTGGTGCCGCTGTCCGCGATGAGCCAGCGCGTGATGGCACGGCTGGCGACCTTCGGCACACGCGCGCAGCGCGTTTGACAACCACGCGGACGCGGCGCGGCTGGCCTGCGCGGCGCGTCCGGATAGACGCAATCATCCACAACCGTAATGGAGCCGTAGAGTGGACAAGAACATGAAGATCCTGGTGGTCGACGACTTCCCGACCATGCGCCGCATCATCCGCAACCTGCTCAAGGAGCTGGGTTTCGCCAACGTCGAGGAAGCCGAAGACGGCGCCGCCGGCCTGGAGAAGGTCAAGGACGGCAGCTTCCAGTTCGTGGTCTCGGACTGGAACATGCCCAACATGGACGGCCTGACCATGCTGCAGGGCATTCGCGCCGATCCCGCGATTGCGAAGACGCCGGTGCTGATGGTGACGGCCGAGGCCAAGAAGGAAAACATCATCGCGGCGGCGCAGGCCGGCGCCAATGGCTATGTGGTCAAGCCGTTCACCGCAGCGACGCTGGACGAGAAGATCACCAAGATCTTCGAGAAGATCGCCAAGGAAGGGGCCTGAGGCAGCCGCTATGTCCACCACGTCGAATATCAATATCGAGTCCGCCGAGCAGATCATCCAGCGCATCGGCAGCCTGACGCGCATGCTGCGCGACAGCATGCGCGAACTGGGCCTGGACAAGGAGATCGAGCGCGCGGCGCAGGCGATCCCCGACGCGCGCGATCGCCTGAGCTACATCGCCAACATGACCGAGAAGGCGGCCGAGCGCACGCTGAACGCGGTCGAGCTGGCGCAGCCGATCCAGGCCGACCTGGAGAAGCACGCCGAGGCGCTCGACAAGCGTTGGGAGGACTGGTTTGCACGGCCGGTCGAACTGGCCGACGCGCGCGAGCTGGTGCTCGACACGCGCGCCTTCCTGACCGAGGTGCCGACGCAGGCCCGCGCGACCGGCAGCCATCTGCTTGACATCATGATGGCGCAGGACTTCCAGGATCTGACTGGCCAGGTCATCAAGAAGATGATGGACATGATCCAGACGCTGGAGCAGGAACTGCTGCAGATGCTGATCGACAATGTCCCGGCCGAGCGCCGCGTCGAGGCCGGTCCGGCCACGCTGATGAACGGACCGCAGGTCAATCCGGAAGGCAAGCACGACGTGGTATCGGACCAGTCGCAGGTCGACGATCTGCTGGCGAGCCTGGGGTTCTGAGCGGCCTGTCGCTGGGCTATTCCGGCAGGTCCTTTCGCTTGCCGGAGACCGCTGTGCCGTCGGGCCGGTCCGGGGCAAAATGCGCGCCGACATGATCGATGAAGCGGTGCCAGCGCGGGGCATCGCCGGGAATATTGTCGGCCAGTGTCGCCAGCAGACTGGCCTGATCCTGCGATGGGCATGTCTCGATGAGGCGCGGCCAGGCATCGAGGGCCGGTACCGGGGTCTTCTGTTGCTGGGCCTGGGCCGTGCGAGCGCGATCCAGTGCGGCCGCCACGGCGTCGAACGGCATTGTCGACGGCGGTGTCAGGTGCGGCTGCAACAATGTGCGCGCGCGCTTGTCCAGCCCGGGATAGAGGTGCTGCACCCGCTGCTCGAGCCTGCGGAACAGCGCGTCCCGCAGGCCGGCGGGCGCGGCCAGCACGCCCCGGATGGCCGCTTCGAAGGCCGATACGCCGCAAATCCAGCGAATCCGTTCGGCCAGGCGCAGGGGTTCGAGGATGTCGCGGTGCAGCGCAGCGTTCATGCCGCGGCAGCTCTGGCTCAGCGCAAAGGCGTCGGTCCGGCGCAGGTAGCGGGCCACATGGACCAGGATCTCCACGGGCATTGCGTCCAGCCGCCGCCGGCCGGCTTCGCCTTCCGGCTGGACAGTGGCGTCGGACGAGAGGGGAGCCGGAATGTCGGGCGTGGAACGCGGCGCGGGCAAGGGGAACAAGGTACCGAAAGGCATCGGGAAGCTCGAAGAAATGAGGAGGGCGATGGGGTGGGTTGCTACCGTGCGCGGACGTCGACGCGTGCCCGTGGCCTCCGGCATGGGAGCGGCAGGTGAGCGGCAGGTGAGCGGCATTGGCATCGAACCCTCGACCATAGCGGCGAACTTCGCGAGTGTCTTTCCGAATCGCGGCCGCATTACCGCTCTCGCTTGCGCCCTTGCCCACAAAAGAAAACCCGCACGCTGCCGTTAACTCGTTGACAGGACCGTTCCCCCGGCCTCCGCTGCGCACCCCCCCATCCCATCGCCCAAATAGCGCCGCAATCCCCCGCCTATTCGGCCTAATACCCGCCGCCGCCGACTCCGATAATCGACCCCGTCGAAGGGCGGCATGCCGCTTCGCCACGGAGCGGCCATGTCCGAAGAAAGCGATCTCGAAAAAACCGAACCCGCCTCACCCCGGCGCCTGGAAAAGGCGCGCGAGGAGGGGCAGGTGGTGCGTTCGCGCGAGCTCGGCACCTTCGTGATGCTGATGGCCGGCGTGGCCGGCCTGTGGGGGCTCGGCGGCATGCTGGGCCGCAAACTCGATACCGTGATGCGCGCCGCGCTGTCCTTCGAGCCCGCCGTGGCCCACGATCCGGCCCGCATGCTGGCCGGCTTCGCGCAGCTGGTCTGGGAATCGCTGCTGGGCGTGCTGCCCCTGCTGCTGCTGTTTGCCGCCGCGGCGCTGCTGGCGCCGATGGTGCTGGGCGGCTGGCTGTTCTCGACCAAGTCGCTGCTGCCCGATTTCTCCCGGCTGTCTCCGTTCAAGGGGCTGGGCCGGCTGTTCTCGGCGCAGTCGCTGGTCGAGCTGACCAAGGCCGTCGCCAAGTCGCTGCTGGTGGGCGGCGTGGGTTTCTGGGTGCTGTGGCGCCATCTGCCGGATGCCGTGGCGCTGATGAACGCGCCGGTGCAGGAGGCGCTGCTGCGCCTGCTCGAACTGGTGCTGCTGTGCTGCGCGCTGGCCGCCGGTTCGCTGCTGCTGGTGGCGGGCATCGACGTGCCCTGGCAATTCTGGGACTACTTCAAGAAGCTGCGCATGACCAAGGAAGAGGTCAAGCAGGAGCACAAGGAAAGCGAGGGCAACCCGCACGTCAAGGGCCGCATCCGCCAACTGCAACGCCAGATGGCGCGGCGCCGGATGATGGCCGAAGTGCCGAAGGCCGACGTGGTGGTCACCAACCCGACCCATTTCGCCGTGGCGCTGCGCTACGAGGAAGGCCGCATGGGCGCGCCCCGCGTGGTCGCCAAGGGCACCGAGGAGGTGGCCGCGCGCATTCGCGAGCTGGCAGCCGAGCATCGCGTGCCGATCCTGTCGGCGCCGCCACTGGCGCGCGCGCTGCACCGCCATGTCGAACTGGGCCACGAGATCCCGTCCGGGCTGTACACCGCCGTGGCGGAAGTGCTGGCCTGGGTCTACCAACTGAAACACTGGCACCACGCCAACGGGCCGCTGCCCGAGGCCCCGACCGGCCTGCCGGTGCCCGATGAACTTGCCGTACCGGAAAGCCGCGCATGAATGCATTGAACTCGCTGTTCCGACTGACGGGCGGGCAGTCCGCCGGCCAGCTGAAGGCACTGGCCGGGCCGCTGCTGATCGTGATGATCCTCGGCATGATGGTGCTGCCGCTGCCGCCCTTCCTGCTCGATCTGCTGTTCACCTTCAATATCGCGCTGTCGATCATGGTGCTGCTGGTCGGCATGTACACGCAGCGTCCGCTGGACTTCGCCGCGTTTCCGGCCGTGCTGCTGTTCTCGACGCTGCTGCGGCTGTCGCTGAACGTCGCCTCCACGCGCGTGGTGCTGCTCGAGGGCCATACCGGCCCCGACGCGGCCGGCAAGGTCATCGAGGCCTTCGGCCACTTCCTGGTCGGCGGCAATTTCGCGGTCGGCATCGTGGTCTTCGCGATCCTGGTGGTGATCAACTTCATGGTGATCACCAAGGGCGCCGGCCGTATCGCCGAGGTCGGCGCGCGCTTCATGCTGGACGCAATGCCCGGCAAGCAGATGGCGATCGACGCGGACCTGAACGCGGGCCTGATCAACGAGGAAGGCGCGCGCAAGCGCCGCGCCGAGGTCGCGCAGGAATCGGACTTCTACGGCGCGATGGACGGTGCCAGCAAGTTCGTGCGCGGCGATGCGATCGCCGGCCTGCTGATCATGTTCATCAATGTCTTTGCCGGCATGGTCGTCGGCATGGTGCAGCACGACCTGGACTTCTCGACGGCGGTGCGCAACTACACGCTGCTGACCATTGGCGACGGCCTGGTCGCGCAGATTCCGGCGCTGGTGATCTCGACCGCCGCCGGTGTCATCGTCTCGCGCGTGTCGAACAACCAGGACGTCGGCGAGCAGCTGACCGGCCAGCTGTTTTCCGATCCGCGCGTGCTGTACATCACCGGCGGCATCATCGGTTTGCTCGGCATCATCCCCGGCATGCCGCACATCGCCTTCCTGCTGCTGGCGGGTGCGCTGATCTGGTTCGGCACCTATGTCGGCAAGCGCCAGCAGGCGGCCAGGCAGACCGCCAAGCGCGAAGAACGTGCGCCGGCGCTGGCCAACGAGAACACCGAGGCCACCTGGGACGACGTCACGCTGGTCGATCCGCTGGGCATGGAAGTCGGCTACCGGCTGATTCCGCTGGTCGATCGCGCGCAGAACGGCGAACTGCTGGGCCGCATCAAGAGCATCCGCAAGAAGGTGGCACAGGAGATCGGCTTCCTGGTGCCGGTGGTCCATATCCGCGACAACCTGGAACTGAAGCCCAACGCCTACCGCATCACGCTCAAGGGCGTGGAGATCGGCTACGGCGAGGCCGTGCCCGGCCAGTGGATGGCGATCGACCCGGGCCAGGTCAGCGGCACGCTGCCCGGCACGCCGACGCGCGATCCGGCCTTCGGCCTGCCGGCGGTCTGGATCGACAGCGGCATCAAGGAACAGGCGCAGGCGCTCGGCTACACCGTGGTCGACGCCAGCACCGTGGTGGCCACGCACCTGAACCATCTGATCCATCAGCACGCGGCCGAACTGCTGGGCCGCCAGGAAGTGCAGCAGCTGCTGGACCGCATCGCCAAGGAATCGCCGAAGCTGACCGAGGACCTGGTGCCCAAGACGATCACGCTGACGGCGCTGCAGAAGGTGCTGCAGAACCTGCTGGACGAAAGCGTGCCGATCCGCGACATGCGCACCATCCTCGATGTGATCGCCGAGCATGCGCCGAAGATCAGCGACCCGAACGAGCTGACCGCGCTGGTGCGCATGGCGCTGGGCCGCGCGATCACGCAGCAGTGGTTCCCGAACGGCGCCGACCTGCAGGTGATCGGCCTGGATGCGGGCCTGGAGCGCGTGCTGTCGCAGGCTTTGAACTCGGGCGGCAGCATCGAGCCGGGCCTGGCCGATGCGCTGCTGCAGCAGGCGCAGGGGGCGGTGGCACGTCAGGAGCAGATGGGTCTCGATCCGGTGCTGCTAGTTCCGCATGCGCTGCGGCCGCTGCTGTCCCGCTTCCTGCGGCGGACCATGCCGCAATTGCGGGTGCTGTCGCATTCCGAGGTGCCGGACAACCGCAATATCCGCATCACCGCGATGATCGGCGGCGCGGGCTGAGTCCGCCCGGTTTCGCGTTTCGCGGCGGTACCGATCAAGGCGAGGGCGCGCTCACCGTAGCGTTCACAGCGGCGTTCACAGCGGCGCTCACTGCGGCGCCCCCTTCCGTTTGCGCGAGCCCGTCGCAACGGCGACGTCCTCGGCGGGCAACGCCCACATCTCGGCGAGCGACCGATCGCGCGATGGCTGGTCCTTCAGCAGGCGCTCGATCAGCGAACTGAGCATGAACGAAGACGAGGCGCGTGCATCGGCCGGCAGTGCCCGCACCGCGCTCTCCAGCAGCGGCAGCAGCGCGCGGGCGTCTGCTTCGTTGCGGCATCGCAATGCCACCGCGCGCAACACGTTGGCCACGATGCCGATGCCATGGTGCTGAAGCGGGGCAAGCTTCAAGGCCTCTTCCAGCAACCAGCGCGCACGCGGGACGCTCCACTGTTCGGCGCCCCAACGGCCCTGCATCGGTGACAGCGACAGCAGCACGGCGCCGCGGTGGGCCAGCGGCAGCAGGGTCAGCATTTCCGACAGCGCGTTGAGCGCCTCGGCGAGCGTGCGAGGCATCCTCGCGCAGAGCAGCTCGCCCGGATCCGCGGCAACGTCATCCGATGCCTGCACAAAGACCCCCTGCGCCGGGTAGTCGAACAGCACGGTGGCCAGCTTGCTTGCAAGCATTCGCCGGGCGGCACGCGGCAGATCCTCCAGCTCGGCGATCTGCATGCGCCACCTGTGCGGCGTGATGCCGCGCGTGGTGGCCATCGCGGCGGACAGGCGGCCGCGCTCCTCCACAGGCAGCCGTACACCGATCCGGACCAGCGCGGCATGGCGCTGGGGCGGCAGCGGCGCCAGGCCGTGGCTGGCCAGTTCCAACAGGACCGGCAGCATGGCCCCCGGGTTCACGGCCGTCTCGGCGCAATGCGCCAGCGCATGCCAGCGGTTCTCCTGGATGTCGATGGGCAGGCAGGCGACCACGTTGGCCAGGTCGCTGTACACGGCCACGGCGTGCTCCGGCGGCACGGCCGCGGCGGCGACGAACACCTGATCCCATCGCGCGGCCATTCCCGGGTCGTCGGGCGGGGTGTAGCGCAGCACCCGCGCCAGCAACGTCACGCGCCATTCCCCGGGCAGCGCCTGGGCAGCCTGCGCGATCGCCTCGCGGATCGGTCTTTCCAGTTGGTTCGCTTCCGCCTCGTCGTCGTCGTCCAGGCCGTAGTCTTCCAGGCGGTTATGCTCGGCGAGCCGGCCGAGGATCATGGCGACGTCGGCCGGCGGCAGGTGCGAGCCCACGTAGCCGATGAACGCCTGCCAACGCGGGGCAAGCTGCGCCGGCCTGTCCGCCGGATCGGCATGGTCGCGATGCACGAATTCGGTGAGCTCGGCAAGGACGTTTCGCTGCGCGGGCAGCGGAAGGCGGCGCGTCAGCGATTCGATCTCGTCCCAAGCCTGCGCGAGCCGGGCGGCCTGATCACGGGGCGCGTCCCAGACCAGCCGTTTGGCCAGGTTCGCCAGCACGTTGGCGTGGTCCTCCGGCAAGGGCATGCCGGCAGCAGCCGAGTTTCGCACTGCTGCCAGCACAATGGCCTGCGCGTGCGCGTATTCGGCTTCCTGCTTCGGTATGCCATTGGCCATCAGGGCCAGCATCCGGCCGCGCGCGTTCGGCGGCAAGGCGGACACGATACGGCTCCATTGACCGACCGCCGGCAACGGCGTGCCTGCCGTGCCGAACCACCGCAACAGCAGGCGTACCCGTGTCTCCGGCGGCGAGGCGAGCACCCGCTCGAGTAATTCGCCATGGGCCTCCGTGCAGCTGCGCGCCTGGGCGAGACGCTCCCGCGCCGGGTCCTCGGCCGCATAGAGCTCATCCCACCAAGGCCTGGCGCACGCCTGCAGCTGGGGCGCCAGCAGCTCGCCCGACGGTTCCGTCAGCAGGGGGTGCAAGGCTTGCGCGCGCTGGGCAACGGCATGGAACAAGGCGGGGCGGCTTTCCGCCGGCGCCGCCAGCACGCCGCGAATCGCGCCCTGGACGCCGGTCAGGCTGTTGATCCAGCGGATCCGCTCGCCAAGGCGCAGCGGCTCGATGACGTCGCGGCGCAACGCCTCGAATATCGGCCAGCAGGCGCGGCCAAGGGCCAGCGCCGCATTCGGCCGCAGGTAGCCGGCGATGCGTACAAGGATCTCGGTGGGCAGCAACACCAGCCGCAGATCGTCGGCGCCACGCCTGTGGGCCCGCATGACGCCGGATGGCACGGTGGCAGTCGGGAGGCAGTCGCGCGGTGTCGAATCGCAGGGGCGGACGGACAAGGGGGGCGAGGTATCGAGCGGCATGGCGGGCTGGTCGCGATCGAGCGGTCGATCGGCGGGAATCGTGAAAAAGCAGCGAGTCTGTCAGGGGCGAACGGTCACCACTTCCAAAAAGATCCGCGCTGTCGACGCAACGGAGAGCCTTCCTTGCCGCCTGCCAGCCATCGTGGGCGAAATAAAACCGCATGGCTGCCGTTAACCGGTAATCAGACCGTGCTGCCGCGATTCGCCCGGCCGGCGGCACCGTCATCGTCCAAATAGCGCCGCAATCCCCCGCCTATTCGCCCTAATAGCGCCATGCCCCCGCTCGGATAATCGAGACGTCGAAGGGGCAGGCTGCCGCTTCGCCGAGCGGCGCGCGGCGACCACACGAGAGTCGCCCCACGGCCGCCGATTCGCCGGTGCACCGAAACACCGGCGCAGGGAAAGCGGGACGGCCGACCGTTCACCTCGATCCGAACCGCTTGCTTGCCGGCGGGCACATGGCCGCCGCGCAAGACGTTGTTCCGGCCCACCGTACCGGAGCCGGACCACCGGAAGATCGGAATCGTTGCCATACCGGCGTTGCCGCGGGAACCCACTGAATCAAGGGTCGCAAGACATGAGCGTAGCCAAATTTGTGGCGGCCACCGGCCGCGAAGCCTTGCGCCAGGTGCGCGAAGCCATGGGGCCGGACGCCGTGGTGCTGTCCAACCGCACCGTCGACGGCGGCGTGGAAATCGTGGCGATGCGCGATACCGATCTCGGTGCGATCTCCGACAGCGCGCCCCGGTTCCAGCCGCCGGTGCGCGAGCCGATCCAGGTCGCGGCCGCGGAAGACATCGACGGCATCCGCGGCGAATTGCAATCGATGCGCGCGCTGATCGAGCGGCAACTGTCGGGCATCGCGGTTCCCGCCGTGCCGGCCGCCGCCGCCGATCCGCTGCGCGAGTCGCTGTTCGAATGGCTGGTCGGCGCGGGCTTTTCCGCGCAACTGGCGCGCACGCTGCTGGCGCGGCTGCCGGCCGGCTACGACCGTCCGGCCGCGATGGGCTGGATCCGCCAGGAGATCGCCAGCAAGGTGCCGGTACTGGCCGACGAGGACGCGCTGTTCGGCCAGGGCGGCGTGCTGGCGCTGGTCGGGCCCACCGGGGTCGGCAAGACCACCACCACCGCCAAGCTGGCCGCGCGCTTCGTGCTCAAGCACGGCGCCGACAAGCTGGCGCTGCTGACCACCGACACCTTCCGTATCGGCGCGCACGAGCAGCTGCGCATCTATGGCGACATCCTTGGCGTGCCGGTGCATGCGGTCAAGGACGCGTCCGACCTGCGCCTCGCGCTGGGCGCGCTGTCGCAGAAGCATCTGGTCATCATCGATACCGTCGGCATGAGCCAGCGCGACCGCAATCTGTCCGAGCAGATCGCGATGCTGGCGGACGCGCCCGCGCCGGTGCAGCGCGTGCTGCTGCTCAACGGCGCCAGCCACGGCGATACGCTCAACGAGGTGGTGCACGCCTACCGCCACGACGCCGCGCCGGGCGCCGGCATCGACGGCTGCATCATCAGCAAGCTCGACGAGGCCACCCATCTGGGTTCGGTGCTCGATGTCGTGATCCGGCATCGGCTGCCGGTGTTCTACGCCTCGACCGGCCAGCGCGTGCCCGAACACTTGGAACTGGCGCGCGGCGACGCGCTGGTTGAGCGCGCCTTCCTGATGCCGCGGCGCGGTTCGGTGTTCGCCGACGCGCAGGCCGCACGGCGTGCGCTGGCTGCTCAAGGTGCGGACGACGCCGCCGATGCGTGCCGGGGCGCGAGCAACGAAGCGCACGACGTGCTGCGCTCGATCGCGGACAGCGGCCACGCCGTGGGCGCCTGCGTCAACGCACTGCGCGACGGCTCCTATGGCTTTGCGCTGCTGCGCGAGCTGTGGGCGAGCCGCGCGGCGCAGGCCGAGCTGCGTCCGCTGGTACGCCAGGTCCGCGATGCGATCTGCCAGGACGCAAGCCGCCATTGCGAACACTTCGTGCTGTCCGCCTCGGTGACGCTGCCCTGCGCGGTACCGGGCCGGCGCGCGCCGCAGCCGTGGCAACACACGCTGTGGCTTGG
>NZ_JCBAJO010000165.1:0-10502 GCF_059772245.1 Cupriavidus sp. R6-3 | reverse complement strand
GCCGGCAGCGCGGCCAGGATGCTGGCGTGCTCGTGCGCGACGGCCTCGACGCTGACCATGAATTCCTGGTGCTCGCGCTGGGCGTTGGTGATCACCGCCACCGTGGGCTGCGCGATCGCCGCCAGCGTTGCGGTCTCGCCCGGATGGTTCATGCCGAGTTCGAGCACCGCCAGCCGGTGGCTCGGACGCAGGCGCAGCACCGTCAGCGGCAGCCCGATGTCGTTGTTCAGGTTGCCGCCGGTGGCCAGGCGCTGCGCTTCGCCGACCGCCGCGACGAAGATCGCCGCGATCATTTCCTTGACCGTGGTCTTGCCGTTGCTGCCGGTCACCGCGACCGTCGGCAACGTGAACTGCGCGCGCCAGCCCGCGCCGAGCTGGCCCAGCGCGACGCGCGTATCGGGCGCCACGATCGCCGGCAAACCCGGCGCGGCGGCGCCGATGTCGCGCTCGACCAGCACCGCGGCGGCGCCCTTGGCGGCCACGTCGGCAATGAAGTCGTGCGCGTCGAAACGTTCGCCGCGCAGCGCGACGAACAGATCGCCGGGCTCGACGGTGCGGCTGTCGGTATGCACGCGGGTGAACCGCCGCGCGCCATCGCCTTCGATGCGTGCGCCGGCGATCCAGCCCGCGGCCTGCTGCAGGTCGGTCATCGTCTGTTCTGGTTTGGCCGTTGCCGTCATGCCGGTGCTCATGCTCGTACTCATGCCGATACTCCGCGCGCCGCCAGCGCCAGGCGCACATGCTCGCGATCGGAGAACGGCCGCTTGCGGCCCTGGATTTCCTGCGTGGCCTCGTGGCCCTTGCCGGCCACCAGCACCACGTCGTTCGCGCCGGCATGCTTGACCGCGTAGAGGATGGCCGCGGCGCGGTCCTCGATCTGGCGGCCGCGGCGGAAGTCCTGCATGCCGTCGGCGATCGCATCGAGGATCGCCTGCGGGTCCTCGCTGCGCGGGTTGTCGCTGGTCAGCACCACCTCGTCGGCCAGCCGTTCGGCCACCGCGCCCATCTGCGGACGCTTGCCCGGATCGCGATCGCCGCCGCAGCCGAACACGCACCACAGCCGGCCCTGGCGCGCCGCGGCCACCGGACGCAGCGCGTCCAGCGTCTTCTCGAGCGCGTCGGGGGTATGCGCGTAGTCGACCACGGCCAGCGGCCCTTCGTGTCCGCCGAACAACTCCATGCGCCCGTCGACCGGGCGCAGCGCGCGCAGCGCGGCCAGCGCCGCGTCCCAGGCGACGCCATTGGCCAGCGCCGCGCCCAGCACGGCCAGCAGATTGCTGACGTTGAATTCGCCGATCAGCGGCGTGGCGACCTCGGCGCTGCCGAAGCTGCTGTCGACCTTGAACACGGTGCCGGTCGGCGTGGCCTTCACGCCGGTGGCGCGCAGCCACGCCGCGCCGCCGCTGAAGCCGGTCGGGCCGGCGGGGCCGCCGATGCCGTATTCGATCACCTGCCGCGCCGCCATGCCGCCCGCCAGCAGGCGCCGCCCCATCGCGTCGTCGCGGTTGATCACCGCGGCCTGCAGCTTCGGCCAGTGGAACAGCAGCGTCTTGGCCGCCTCGTACTCGGCCATGCTGCCGTGGTAGTCGAGGTGGTCCTGGGTCAGGTTGGTCAGCACCGCGACCTGGAACGGCGTGCCGGCGACGCGGCCCTGCTCGAGGCCGTGCGAGGACACTTCCATCGCCACCGCGGCCGCGCCGGCGGCATGCAGCTCGGCCAGGCTGTCCTGCAGCTGCACCGCGTCGGGCGTGGTGAAGCCGGTGTGCTGCAGCGCGTCCGGAAAACCGCTGCCGAGCGTGCCGATGGTCGCGCAGCGGGTACCGGTGGCCTGCAGCACGCGTGCGAGCCACTGGCTGCACGACGTCTTGCCGTTGGTGCCGGTGATGCCGGTGATCGCCAGCCCGCGCGCCGCGTTGCCGTACCAGGCGGCGGCGATCGGCCCGGCCAGCCGCTCCAGCCCTTCGATAGGCAGGTGCGGCACGGCATCGCCATGCGGCCACTCGTAGCCGCGGCTCTCGTAGACCACCGCCGCGGCGCCGCGCGCGAGCGCCTCGCCGATATAGGGGCGGCCGTCGGTCGACAGGCGCTGGTTGCCCAGCACATAGGCGAAGAAGACATCGCCCTGGCGCAGCCGGCGCGTGTCGCCGGTCAGGCGGGCGGTATGGCCCGACTGCTGGCCGGCGTGCTGGCGCAACCAGGCCGCTGCCTTGGCAGCGGCCTGTTCGAGGGCGGCGTGCTTGCTGCGAGCGGTCATCGGGTGGTGCTCCCGGTTCCGCGGGCGGACAGGGCTTCGGGCGGCGCATCGGGCAGGGTCTCGGGCACGCTCTCGGTGACCACCAGCTGCCGGATCGGCGAATCGGGCTGGACATTCAGCGCGCGCAGCGTGCCGCCGGTGATCGCGGCGAACACCGGGCCGGCGACGGCGCCGCCATAGTGGCTGCCCGAGGTCGGCTCGTCGACGCTGACGGCGACGATGATGCGCGGGTTCGACATCGGCGCCAGGCCGATGAACGAGGCGCGGTACTTGCTGCGGTCGTAGCCGCGGCCGACGTGCTTGTAGGCGGTGCCGGTCTTGCCGCCGACGCGGTAGCCCATGACCTGGGCCTGGGTCGCGGTGCCGCCGGGCGCCGTCACCATCTCCAGCATGCCGCGCACGTCGCGCGCGACCTGGGGCGAGATCACGCGCTCGCCGCTGGCCGGGCCGTCGGTGCGGAACATCGTGATCGGAATCAGCTCGCCGTCGTGGGCGAAGATCGTATAGGCGTGCGCCATCTGCATCAGCGACACCGACAGGCCGTAGCCGTACGACATGGTGGCCTGCTCGATCGGCCGCCAGCTCTTGTACGGGCGCACTCGGCCCGCGGCGGCGCCGGGGAAGCCGAGCTTGGGTGCCTGGCCCAGGCCCAGGCTGGTGAACATGTCCCACATTTCCTGCGGCTTCATCAGCATCGCCATCTTGATGGTGCCGATGTTGCTGGACTTCTGGATCACGCCGGCGACGGTCAGCGGACCGTAGTTGTGGGTATCCGAGATCGTCGCGCGCTCGAAGGTGTAGCGGCCTTCGGTCTGGAACACCGTCGACGGCGTCACGCGCTTGAGCTGCAGCGCCAGCGCGGCGGTGATCGGCTTCATCATCGAGCCGGGCTCGAAGGTGTCGGTCAGCACGCGGTTGCGCAGCTGCTCGCCGGACAGGCGCGCGCGGTCGTTCGGGTTGTAGCTGGGCCAGTTGGCCAGCGCCAGCACCTCGCCGGTCTGCGCGTCGAGCACCACCGCGCTGGCGGCCTTGGCCTTGCTGCGCTCGGCCACCGCCTTGACCTCGTTGAAGGCCAGGTACTGGATCTTGGCGTCGATCGACAACTGCAGGTCCTGGCCGTCGCGCGGGCTGCGCAGCACGCCGATGTCCTCGACCACGCGGCCGAGCCGGTCCTTGATGACCTGGCGCGCGCCCGCCTTGCCGGCCAGCACGCCTTCGCGCGCCAGCTCCATGCCTTCCTGGCCGCGGTCCTCGACGTTGGTGAAGCCGACGATATGCGCCATCGCCTCCCCTTCCGGGTAGAAGCGCTTGTACTCGCCGCTCTGGTGCACGCCGTCGATTTTCAGCGCGGCGATCTTCTCGGCCACGTCGGGCAGCACCTGCCGCTTCAGGTAGACGAAGCTCTTGTCCTCGGTCAGCTTCTTGCGCAGGTCCTTCTCGGACATGTCGAGCAGCCTGGCGAGCTGGCGCAGCTTGCCGGCATCCAGGTTCGACGGCACGTCCTCGGGCACCGCCCAGATCGCCTTGACCGGCAGGCTGGTGGCCAGCACCAGGCCGTTGCGGTCGAGGATCTTGCCGCGCGTGGCCGGCAGCTCGAGCGTGCGCTGGAAGCGCTTCTTGCCCTCGGCTTCGTAGAACTGGTTGCCCGGGCCCTGGATCCACAGCGCGCGCACGGCCAGCGCGACGAAGGCCGTGAACATCAGGAACACCACCAGCTTGGAGCGCCACATCGGCAGGCGCAGGCCGAGCACCGGGCTGGCCGAGAACTGGCCGGAGCGCGGACGCGTGGCCGCGGGCCGCGCATTGCGCGGGCGGTGCAGGCTCGGGCGGGCCATCGTCATGGACGGGCCTCCGCGGCGTTGCGCTGCTGCGTTTCGGCACCGTTGGCACCGTTGGCACCATTGGCGCCATTGGCACCGGCGGCACCGTTGGCGCCCTCGCCTTCGGTGCGCGGCAGCACGATGCCCTGCAGGTATTGGGTACGACCGGGGCTGACCGGCGACATCTTCAATTGCGCGCGGGCCGCGTCGGCGATGCGCGCGCTCTTGGACAGCGCGCTCTGCTGGTATTGCAGCCGCGACCAGTCGGTCTCGAGCTGGCGCTCCTCGGACTGCGCGCGCTCGAGCGCGACGAACAGCGTGCGCGCCTCGTGCTGGGCGCTGACGAGCGACAGCGCGCACAGGATCAGCGCGCCGAGCAGGAAGAAGGTCAGGCGGTTCATGCGCGCGCCCCACCCTGCGGCGCGGCGGGCGCCAGTTTTTCAGCGACGCGCATCACGGCCGAGCGCGCGCGGGGGTTGTCGGCGGTTTCCCGGGCACCGGGCTTGACGCGGCCGAGCAGCTTCATCGTGGGCTGGGGCAGGTCGGCCGCGCGCAGCGGCGCGCGCCGCAGCGCCGGATCGGCGTCCTGCTGCGGGCGTGCGTGCGCCTGCATGAACCGCTTGACGATGCGGTCCTCCAGCGAATGAAAGCTGATCACCACCAGCCGTCCCCCTACCTCGAGCAGATCGTAGGCCGCGCTCAGACCGCTTTCGAGGTCCGCAAGCTCTTGATTGATGAAAATCCGTAGAGCCTGAAAGGTGCGGGTCGCAGGGTCCTGACCCTTCTCGCGTGTCTTGACGGCTTTCGCCACGAGCGCGGCAAGGTCGGCAGTAGTGGCGAGGCGTCCGCCATCGCCGGGTTCGCTCCGGCGAGCAACAATCGCCTTTGCAATCTGTACAGCAAACCGTTCTTCCCCATAGTCTCGTATCACCCTCGCGATGTCCTGCTCGTCGGCCTGCGCCAGCCACTCGGCGGCGGTGATGCCGCGCGTGGTGTCCATGCGCATGTCGAGCGGGCCCTCGAACCGAAACGAAAACCCCCTCGCTGCGTCGTCGATCTGGGGCGAGCTGATCCCCAGGTCGAGCAGCACGCCCGCGACCTTCGCGCCGGCCAGGCGCTCGCCCATGGCGGCGAAGCTCGCGTGCTCAATAGAGAAGCGGGCATCCTTGATGGTGCCCGCTTCTGCGATTGCTGCCGGATCCTTGTCGAAGGCGACCAGTGCCCCTTCGGGTCCCAGCCGCGCCAGCACGGCCCGGCTGTGCCCTCCCCTGCCGAAGGTGCCGTCCACGTAGACGCCGTCGGGCCGCCACACGAGCGCATCGACGGCTTCGTCCAGCAGCACGGTGCGATGGCGCAGGGGGGTGGGCCCCGGCGTACGGGTCGGTTCCATAACCACTTCAGAAAGAGAAGTTCTTCAATGCTTCAGGCATGCCCTGGGCCATCGCCTGCTGTTCCTTGGCGGCGTAGGTCGCGGCATCCCAGACCTCGAAATGGCTGCCCATGCCGAGCAGCATCACTTCCTTGTCCAGCATGGCGGCGCTGCGCAGCTCCGGCGCGATCAGCACGCGCCCGGCGCTGTCCATTTCGACGTCGGCGGCATTGCCCAGAAAAATGCGCTTCCACCAGTGCGCGTCCATCGGCAACGCCGCAATCCGTGTGCGAAAGGTTTCCCATTCCGGCCGGGGAAAGAGCAGCAGGCATCCATCCGGGTGCTTGGTCAGCGTCACCCGGCCCTCGGCCTGTTGTTGCAGCGCTTCCCGGTGCCGCGTCGGAATCGACATCCGACCCTTGGCATCGAGGGAGAGCGCCGATGCTCCCTGAAACAAGTTCACCCCCGTCCCGCGCCTGCCTGCGGCGGCTTGGCGTGGCGTTGACTGGTCCGCTTCGGCTAGTGCACATCATCCCACACCGAAGCCCTTTCCTCACACAAAAATACACTTCCTCACACTATTCCCCACTTTAGAGGAAGCCTATTGGCCGGTCAAGGCTCGTCAACGGTGCCAAAAAGGCGTTTTTCGGAATCAGAACAAAGACTTAGCGCAGGGCGAGCGCGCACCAGGAAGGTGAATTCCTAATGAAATGAAGGTCTTAGGGGAGAAAGCCGAGAAACCACCTGAGAACTACGCGGGGAGAAGTCGCTGGCGCAAGGAAATACCGCGGTCCCGAGCCCGGCCAAAGGATACAACGATTCGATGCGGAGAGCCGCTGGGGAGAGCCCGCGGCGGGCGCCGGACGACGCGGTCCGGCGCGCCGTGCGGGTCGCGACGGGACCGTCGGCTCCGCGTCAGGCCCGCTTCAGATCCGCTTCAGATCCGCTTCAGTCCGCTTCAGATCCGGTAAGCCGTGGTGGTCATCACGCGCGAGGCCGCGCGCATCGCCGCCCGCACCGGGGCGGGCAGCGTGATCCCGCCCGCTTCGCGCGCGCTGGCGCCATGGCGGGCCTCGTCGTCGCGCATCTGCTCGAGGATCGCGCGCGAGCGCGCATCGGCGGGAGGCAGCTGCTCCAGATGGCCGGTCAGGTGCTGCTCGACCTGGCGCTCGGTCTCGGAAACGAAGCCCAGGCTCGCGCGATCGCCGGCGCGGCCGGCCAGCCAGCCGATGGCGAAGGCGCCGGCGTACCACAGCGGGTTCAGCAGGCTCGGCCGCGAGCCGAGCTCGCGCAGGCGCTCCGCGCACCAGCCGAGGTGATCCTCCTCCTCGCGCGCGGCGGCATCCATCTGCGCGCGCACCGCGCCATCGCGCGCGGTCAGCTTCTGGGCCTGGTACAGCGCCTGGGCGCAGACCTCCCCGACATGGTTGACCCGCATCAGCCCGGCGACATGCCGGCGCTCGCCGGCGTCCAGTTGCGTGTCGTCGTGCTCGCCCAGCGTCTCGGCCGGGCTGGGGCGCCCCGCACGGGTCGCGCCGGTGATGGCGCGCAGGGCGACGTCGAATTCGTGGATCAGCTTGTCCATGTCGGTACGGCGGTGGCGGCCGGCGTGACGGTGAAAGTGACGATGAGCCGCCTTGGGTCGGTTCGGGGAATTCCCGCATTGTACCGCCCCCGTTTCGGACCGCCCTCGCGGGGCGCCTTGCCAGTACTGGCTTGGGCTGGCGGGCTACTCCAAAACCCTGAGTTGTGAAAAGCCGACAATAGAACGACTGTGCGATTGTGCAAACAATGCCGTTTGTTACAGTACCCGACAACTTCTCGCGAAGTTGGGTGCGCAGAGCATGGAGAGTTCAGGAGGCTGTCTCGCGCATCACACCAATAATTCTTACTACAGGAGATAAACCAGCATGAAGAAGTCGCTTCTTGCATTGGCCGCGCTCGGCGCTTTCGCCGGGACCGCTCAGGCCCAATCGAGCGTCACGCTTTACGGGGTGGTCGACGCCAACATCGAGTACGTCAGCAACATGTCCTCGACCGCGGCGGGCACGGCCGGATTCCCGGGCCGTGGAGAAAACAAGTTCGGGGTGACTTCCGGCGGCCTGTCCGGTTCGCGCTGGGGTCTGCGCGGCGTGGAAGATCTCGGCGGCGGCATGAAGGCGCTGTTCGTGCTGGAAAGCGGCTTCGGCGTGGATGACGGCCGCATGCAGCAGGGCGGCCGCCTGTTCGGCCGTCAGGCGTATGTCGGTATCGAGAGCAACCAGGTCGGCCGCATCACCTTCGGTCGCCAGTACACCTCGATGTTCGATGCGTTCGCCAACTTCTCGCCGACCGGCTACGCGACGCAGTACGAACCGATTGCCTATCAGCTGGGTACCAACTTCCGCTCGGACAACACCGCCAAGTACACCGGCAAGTTCGGTCCGGTCACCGCCATCGCGCACTGGTCGTTCGGCAACGGCGTGGCCGGCGGCGGCGAAGTGCCGGGCCAGTTCCGCCGCGACACCGGCTACGGTGGTGCGGTGGCGTACGCGGCCGGTCCGCTGGGCGTGACCATCGCCTACGACCAGTCGAACCCGACGGTGGCCAACACCGGCGGCGACACCGCGACGTTCCGCAAGGCGGGCGCCGCGGCCAGCTACGCCTTCGGCCCGGCCAAGCTGATGGCAGGCTACCGCTGGGGCCAGAACAAGGCCCCGAACGACGCCACCATCTACCGCGACGACTACTACTGGGCCGGCGCCAACTACCAGGCCACCGCCGCGCTGGGCCTGACGCTGGCGTACTACTACGCCGACGTCAAGAACCTGAACGGCGTCAACGCACCGAACCCGTGGCAGGTCAGCTTCGTGGCGGACTACAACATCACCAAGCGGACCGACATCTACCTGACCGCCGCCTACACCAAGAACGCCGGCCTGAACTTCGACAGCGCCGTCATCAGCTTCGCCAACGGCTACCCGCTGGGCGCCGGCGAGGACAATATGGTCGGCGTGGGCATCGGTATCCGCCACAAGTTCTGAACGCGAGCACCGACGGCCGGCCGTGCGCCGGCCTGAAGCGCGTCTTCGAAAGGCACCTTCGGGTGCCTTTTTTATCGGCGCCGCCCGAGCCCCTGCCCGGGCTCCTGCCCGCGCCAAGCTAGGGCCAAGCTCGGCCCACCCCATGACGGCGCGCGGCGCCGCCATAGGGCTTCACCTCATCGGCATTGCCTCGTCGGCGCCACTAGAATGCAGCAGTCCCGGCGACCCGCCGGCCGTGCGAGCAGCAACGCGGCGACATCGCGGCAACACCGCAGCGATTGCGCAACGACAACGCAGCAACAACACACCGACAACACGACGCGCCTGCTCTTCCAACGGCGCGCAAGGAGACGACCGATGCAAGCCCCCCGCCGCCGCGCGCTGCGCCTGACCCTGGCCGCCACCCTGAGCGGGCTGGCCGGCCTCGCGTGGCTATCGTCCGCGCATGCCGCCGACCCGGCCGGCTATCCGGCCAAGCCGATCCGCATGGTGGTGCCCTTCGCCCCGGGCGGCACCACCGACATCCTGGCGCGCGCGGTCGCCGCGGAACTGTCGAAGCTGCCGGGCTGGAACGTGGTGGTCGACAACCGGCCCGGCGCGGGCGGCAACATCGGCGCCGAGATCGTCTCCAAGGCCGAGCCCGACGGCTACACGCTGCTGATGGGAACGGTCGGCACCCACGGCATCAACCAGTCGCTGTACAGCAAGCTGCCGTACGACCCGATCAAGGACTTCGCGCCGATCACCGAGGTCGCCGCGGTGCCGAACGTGCTGGTGCTGAACCCGGCCTTTGCGCAGCAGAACAAGATCAACAGCGTCAACGACCTGATCGCCTATGCGCGCGCCAATCCCGGCAAGCTGAACATGGCCTCGAGCGGCAACGGCACCTCGATCCATCTGGCCGGCGAACTGTTCAAGACGCAGACCCGCACCTTCATGGTCCACTTCCCGTACAAGGGCAGCGGCCCGGCGCTGACCGACCTGGCGGGCGGCACCATGCAGGTGATGTTCGACAACCTGCCTTCGTCGATGTCGCTGATCAAGGCCGGCAAGCTGAAGGCGCTGGCGGTGACCAGCGCCAAGCCGTCGCCTGCCCTGCCCGACCTGCCGACCATCGCGCAGGCGGCCAAGCTGCCCAACTACGAAGCCAGCTCGTGGTTCGGCCTGCTGGCGCCGGCCGGCACGCCGCCCGCGATCGTGTCGCGGATCCAGCAGGAAGTCGCCAAAGCGCTGGGGACGCCGGCGATGCGCGAAAAGCTGCAGGCGCAGGGCGCCGAGCCGGTGGGCAGCACGCCGCAGCAGTTCGCCCAGCATATCCGCGCCGAAACCGCCAAGTGGGCCAAGGTGGTCAAGGATTCGGGCGCGAAGGTCGACTGATCCGGCCCCTGGCGCGGCCGCCGCGGGAGCGCGCCTCGCGGCTGGCTTAGCGCATATACTTCAGGCGTCAACATTTTCCCTTGCCGCCTGCGATGCCGACTTCCGCCGCCGACGCCGCGTCCAACACGGTGCCAGTCGATCTCGAAACCCGCGCCGATGATGCCAGCCACGAGGCCCTGCGCCTGTGGCTGCGGCTGCTGACCTGCACCAACCTGGTCGAGGCCGATATCCGCGGCCGGCTGCGCGAGTCGTTCGGCTGCACGCTGCCGCGCTTCGACCTGATGGCCCAGCTCGAGCGCCATCCCGAGGGCCTGAAGATGGGCGAGCTGTCGCGCCGCATGATGGTGACCGGCGGCAACGTGACCGGCATCACCGATCAGCTGCAGCAGGAAGGGCTGGTTTCGCGCGAGCCGCTTGCCAACGACCGGCGCGCCTATCTGATCCGGCTCACGCCCGCCGGCCGCGCCGCCTTCACGCGCATGGCGCGCGCGCACGAGCAATGGGTCGAGCAATTGTTCGGCGGGCTGGCCGAAACCGAGCGGCGCGCGCTGTTCAAGCTGCTGGGCCGCCTCAAATCGACACTGGTGTCCGCATGAAATCCCTGATGACGCAACCGAGGCCGCAACCGAGGTCGCCAGCGCGGCCGCAAGCGCAAGCGT
>NZ_JCBAJO010000164.1:0-10516 GCF_059772245.1 Cupriavidus sp. R6-3 | reverse complement strand
AAATCGACGATCACCGCGTCGGCCCCGGCCGCGAGCGCCTTGCCGACACGATCCGGCCGGTTGGCCGGCACGAACAGATAGCTGCGCGGCAGCCGCGTGCCCGGAGCCGTCATCGCGTTCTCCGCCGTCATACCGCGCCGGCCGCGCGCATCGCGGCAATCTGTTCGCCCGCGATGCCAAGCTCGGCCAGGATCGCGTCGGTATGCTGGCCCAGGGCCGGCACCGGATCCATGCGCGCGTCCGTCATGCCGGGCGGCAGCAGCGCCGGGATGGCGCCCGCCGGCGTGTCGACCTGGCGCCAGCGCTGCCGCGCGGCCAACTGCGGATGCGCCCAGACGTCGGCCATCGTATTGACCTGCGCGTTGGCGATCTTCGCGGCGTCGAGCCGCGCGCCAACCTCCTCGGCGCTCCACTGCGAGAACGCCGCGACGATGCGCTCGCGCAGCGCGCCACGATTGGCGCTGCGCAGGCTGTTGCTGGCGTAGTCGGGATGCGAGATCAGCTCAGGCTGCTCCAGCACCGATTCGCAGAACACCGCCCACTCGCGTTCGTTCTGCAGGCCGAGCATCACGGTCTTGCCGTCGCCGGTCGGGAACGGCCCGTAGGGATAGATGGTGGCATGCGAGGCGCCCGCGCGCGGCGGCGGCGAGGCGCCATCGAAGGCGTAGTACAGCGGGAAACTCATCCACTCGACCATCGACTCCAGCATCGAGATATCGATGCGCTTGCCGCGGCCCGTCTGCCCGCGCTCGAGCAGCGCGGCCAGGATATTGGTGTAGGCGTACATGCCCGCGGCGATATCGGCGATCGATGCGCCGGCCTTGACGCCCTCCTCCGGCGTGCCGGTCACCGAGACGAAGCCCGACTCGCTCTGCACCAGCAGGTCGTAGGCCTTCTTGTCGCGATAGGGACCGTCGGCGCCGTAGCCCGAGATATCGCAGACGATCAGCCGCGGAAAGCGCTCGGACAGCGCGGCATGATCGAGCCCCAGCCGCGCCGCCGCACCCGGGGCGAGGTTCTGCACCAGCACGTCGGCGCGCGCCAGCAGCGCGTCGAGCACCGGACCCGCGCCCTCGTGCTTGACGTCCAGCGTCAGGCTCTCCTTGCCGCGATTGGTCCAGACGAAGTGCGAGGACAGGCCGTGCACGCGATCGTCGTAGGCGCGCGCGAAATCGCCGGCGCCCGGACGCTCGATCTTGACCACGCGGGCACCGAGGTCCGCCAGCTGGCGCGTGCAGAACGGGGCGGCGATGGCCTGTTCGAGGGAGATGACGGTGATGCCTTCAAGCGGTCGGGTCATGGCAGTGGCTTGGCGAAGGGAATGGGAGGGCCGGGATGGCGGGCGATGGCATCAATCTAGCCGCGATCGCCGCCGCGCGGAAATACGGAATCGCGAGCCAGCCATAAGTACAATCAATACCTTCGGCTTTCACTGGGTCATTGGGGCGGGACATGGATATCCGGGGCATGCGCTATTTCGTCGCGATCGTGGAGCACGGCAGCCTGACCCGCGCCGCCGAGGTCGCCCACGTGGCCCAGCCCGCCCTGAGCCAGCAGCTTGCGGCGCTCGAAGCGGAACTGGGCGTGGCGCTGGTGCATCGCGGCGCCAAGGGCGTCAAACCCACGGAGGCGGGCCGCACGCTGTACCGGCATGCGCGCGCGATCCTCAAGCAGATCGACGTGGCGCGCGCCGACGTCAAGGTCGCCGGCGCGGACATCGCCGGCACCGTGGCGATCGGCCTGCCGACCACCGCCGCCGCGGCATTCGGCATGCCGCTGGTGCGCGCGGTGCGCCAGCGCTATCCGGGCGTCCGGCTGCAGCTGTTCGAGAGCATGAGCGGCTATATCGCCGAACTGCTGAACAACAACCGGCTCGACTTCGCCATTCTGTTTCGCGATACCCCATCGCGGGCGGTGGAACTGGAGCCGTTGGCCAGCGAGGCGCTGTACCTGGTCGGCACGCCGCCTGTCTCCGCGGCCTCGAAGCGGCATCGCGCCAGGTCGGGCAAGGAAGGAACCATTGCCCTGAAGGCGCTGGCCGATGTCCCGCTGGTGTTGCCGAGCGGGGCGCAAGGGCTGCGCGAAGTGCTGGAGCGGCATGCCAGCGGCGCCGGCATTCGGCTGCAGGTCGTGGCCGACCTCGACTCGCTGCCGATCCTGCTGCAGACCGCCCGGGAAGGGCTGGCCTGCACGATCCTGCCCGCGTCGTCACTGAGCCGCGAGCCGGATGACGATGCCCTGCCGACACGGCTGATTCTCCCCGAGCTCGACCGCACGCTGTCGCTTTGCTGGCCGCGTGCGCTGCCGCGGACGGCCGCCGCCGACGCGGTGGCCGAGGCCTTGCGCGAGATCGTCGCCGCGAAGATTGCGGAAGGCAGCTCGTTGAAGCCGGCTCGCGCGTAGCGCCGCCCTACTGCCCTTTCGGCGGATCCCGCCTCAATTGCCGCTCCATCGTCGCGATGCGTGCGGCGATGGATTGGGCGAAGAAGTGCATGGCTCGCTCGAGCGCCAGGTTCCGGAAAGTTCGCTGGAAAACGGAAGCGCACACGTCGTCCAATTGGCGGGCGAGCGCCGCCGCCTGGGCAATGACGGCGTTCCAGGCCTGGCTTGCCGCGGCGCGCCCGGAAGCATCCGGCAATTCGTCGAAGCCGATGCTGTTGTGGTCGTCGAACAGCGCGCGCAGTCCGGTCACGTTATTGCCCAGAAACCGGCCGCGTTCCATATACATCGTGACCGCGAGCTGATTCATCGCACCGGCCGTGGCAAAGCGGTCGGCATGGAGGCCCCCCATCTCCTCCAGCGCGAGCATCTCGCTGCGTACCTTTTCCAGAAGCTGGAAGGCGCAGAGATATTCGACCATGATGTCCTTCTTGTGCTCGGCCCCGTCGATACGGTCCGGAAGGGGCTGCGCAAGCGCGGTCGAAAGGTGTTGCAAGTATCGCGTCGCGGTGCGGATCCGGCCCTGCGCCCAGGCCAGGCTCTCCTCCCACTGTGCCTGCACGTCAACCGCGGGCGCCTGCACCGCCTGCGCCGACTGCACTGTGGAGGTACCTGCCGCGGCCGCCCCGGCATCGGGGCCCGCGTCGGCATCGGCGGCGGCGGGAGCGGCCGTCGGGGTGGCCGCCGCGGCGGGAAGAGGCTGCGAGGCACTCCCGCTCTTCCCAAGACCATAGGCCGACGCATCGTCCAACCCGTCCGGGCCCTCTTCCATGTACACCGAGTTGTACGACCCAATGCTCGAGGTGGATACGGTTCGGCTCAATGTGCGATCGCTGGCGGTATCGCCTGCATTGTCGACCGGTGTGTCCGCCGACGCCGCCTCCGCGGTGCAACCCGCCGCGTTCGGTGGACTCTTCCGCTCAAAGCCCAGGCGGCGCCAGAGCTGTTCGATCATCTGGTCGTTTTCCAGGACTTCGTCCCAGTCGCTGTCGTGGCTGCCGGCCACGTCCTCAGGCGCGTTGGCGCGAACGTTGGCCGACACGTTGGCCGGCACGTTGTCAGGCACGTTGTCAGGCACGTTGTCAGGCACGTCGGCCGCGCTCCGGTCGGGGACGATCGGCCGCGACGATACGGTGCGGGCCAGGCCGCTCTGCGCCGGCGCGCGCTCGCCAAATTGGTCGACCAGGCGCTTGGCGGCCTCGCACAGCTTGATGCCCTGCACTTCCGCGCAAAAGTGAGCCGCCCTGATCTCACCGCCACAAAGCTCCGACAGCACGTCCCACGCGAGCGGCTGCGAGAAATCCGAATTGGCCTGGAGCCAACGGCTCATCTGCTCGCCAATCTCGTGTATCAGGCCGGCGAGATCGGGTTGCCGGTCAGGAAAATGGCGGTAGGCCTCGGGCTTGGCGAACACTTCCCCTGCGCCGAAGATCGTGGCAAGCACGCCCACGGCGGCCGATGCACCGGTTCCCGCCGCACACGCCGCCGTCAGCAGGAAGGAGCCGCCCAGCGCAACGCCGGTCACGGCCACCGGCCACAGGATCACCGCCAGCGTGACGGCACCGGCAATGCCGAGCAGTGCGCCCACGGCGAGCGCGATGGCCTTGCCGACGCTGCGCTTTTGCACGTGGGGCGCGATGTCGTCCTGCAGCGACTGAAGCCTTTGCATCAGCGCCTGGCATTGCGTCGCGAGCTTCAGGTTGCGTGCCATCACCACGGCGATGTGTCGCTCCCGCGCGTGTGGGCCGGCCTCCCATGGCATGGTGGCACGATGCTCGAGCTGCGCGATGTCCCGTGCCGTGTTCAGCAGCGCCGTCAGGTCCTTGTCGCACGCATCGAGTTCCTGTCTCAAAGGCTGCTTCTGGCTGGCCGGAATGGCCAGCGCGTCAATCGTCCTTTTCAGTTGATGCAGATGCTGTGCGCAGCTCGCTGCCACTGTGTCCCCGATCGCGCCTTCCGCCTGCGGGACCGCGTCGACGGGCGCCTCGGCGGACCGGCCGGTCCGCTTGCCGACATCGTCTCGGATGCCAGGAGTCAGCGATGGAAAGAGGACGGTAGCGATGGCGGGAGCGGACAGGGGCGGCATGATGAATCCGGAAGCGGGCTGAACGAAGGGAAGCGAATGTGGCGACGGCCGCAGGAACGAAGGCGCGGACCAATGCCGATCGATGTCGGCACGGGTCGCATCGTCGGGGGAAGCGATCGCCGATGCGGCAGGATGGCGCAAGTAATGTGCAAAGGCTTTCATAAATCGACAGGCAACTCGCGATAAGTGACACATGTCTCTTGAGCCATGCCATGCCGTGGCCGCATGCTGTTCGACCGCTCTTTTCCGGAGAACATCATGTTCCTCGCCCCTCCCCCCACGAAACAACCCGTCGTGGTGCGATGCGCAGTGCCGGAGGCGCTGCGCAACCGTGACATGCGGCGGCTATTGCAAGCCCATGGCGGGTGGCTCCAATGTGGAAGCGATCGCTTCCGGATCCGTTGGGAAAATGGGCGGCTCCATGTCCGCAGCAAAACGGCTGCGGAGCCGCAACGGCAGGCGGTGGCGGCGCTGCTGGCCGACAGATGCAGTGAACTGTTCGAGGATCGGTTCCACTGGCCACGCGGGACCAACCCGCGCGTGCGGCTCAATGGCGAGGTCTCCTTCGCGCGTGGACGCCCGTCCGGGCCGATTGCCTGCCGCCATCTGGCCGTCTTCTGGCTTGGCCTGTTCATCGATGGCCTGCCGCACGGCCCCGACTACTCCAGGCTGGGGACCGCACAGGCGCTGCGGGACAACATCCCGCTGCACTACGACTACAGGGTGGTACCGAACGCCGTGCAGCTCGGCAAGCTGCGTGTGGTGATGATCGGAGACTGGGGCGAGGAGTTCGCCGCGCGCCTGGCCGAACTCGAGGGCCGGGACGAAAAGGCCACGACCCTGCTGATCCTGACACCCGATCACGCAATGGCCGTCGGGCTGCGCGTCGTGCCCCACCCGCATCGAACCCGCTACGTCGTCGCCTTCTACGATCCCAACATCACCGCCACGCATCTGGAAGCGTGCTTCGACGACATGGAAGGGGTACGTGAGCTGGAGGCGCGATGCTTCACCGAGTTCGCGCGCGACTACGATCCATTCCTTCGGCAGCACCGGACGCTGAACACGGTGGACGCCATGCTGATGGTCGAGCTCGACATGGCGACGCTGCGGCAGCTGCGCGAGATCGACGTGACCCTGCCCGAGCAGCCGCGGCAATTGTCGGGTGCGCTGCCGCCTCTCACTCCCGATGCGTTGTGGTATCTGCTGCGTTATGGCTGCGAGGACGCGGTCCGTCAGCTGGCACCGGCACTGCGCGCGCTGCCCCAGCATGAGCGCATCCAGCGGCTAAGCACGAACCGCTCGACCCAGCTGTTCTACGACATCATGTCGCACGGGCTGCCATCGTCGGCGAGGCTGTTCGGGGAGCTGATCGCCGACCTTCCGCTGGAGCAGCGGATTCGCCTGCTGCGGTCGCAGGCGGACTGCGGCACGACGGCATTCGGTTATGCCGTGAAGGCCGGCCGCACCGAGATGTTCCGGCCATTTCTGGAACTGCTGCAGGCGCTGGTGCCCAGCGACCATCACTACGCCATGCTGGTGGCCGCCATGCCGGACGGAACCTCCGCGCTCTATCACGCCTGCAAGCACGGGTATTGCCATACGCCGCCGGCGTATGCCGCCGCCTTGTCGTCGTTGCCGCCCCTGCTTCTCGCTTCGCTGATGTGCGCGCGTTCGGCCGACAACGAAACGGGCCTGGAGGTGGCCGTGCGGAACAAGGATCTGAGCACCATCGGCAATTTCGCCAAGGTGTTCCCGCTGCTGCCGCCGCAAGCCTGCGTCTATCTGCTGAAACCGGCGTGGCGGTTGATTCGACGGATGAATGCCGAGGGGCGCAAGGACCCGATCATCGAGCAGATGATGCGATCGCATCTGGAGCGGTTCGCCCCGTCGGTGCTGTCGCGCGAGGGCGGCGACCGGGGCGGGCGTGCCAGGGCGGCCTCGAAAGGCTGGGTACGCTGGAAGTGGGAACTGGCCTGACGCGGGACGGCTGTCGGGCGATATCAGGCGCCGTCAGGCCTGATATCACCCGATTTCAGGCCGACAGCTGCGGCTGGCGCCGATACGCCCACCACATCATCGCCGCGCCCGCCACGATCATCGGCAGGCTCAGCCACTGACCCATCGAAAAGTTCAGCGCCAGCAGGCCGAGGAAGTTGTCCGGCTCGCGCGCGAATTCGGCGAGAAAGCGGAACACCCCGTAGCCCAGCAGGAAGGCGCCGGACACCGCGCCCGTCGGCCGCGGATGGCGGGCAAACAGCCACAGGATCACGAACAGCGCGACGCCCTCGCCGGCGAACTGGTACAGCTGCGACGGATGGCGCGCGATATTGTCGCCGGCCTGCGGGAAGACCATGCCCCACGGCAGATCGGTGGGACGGCCCCACAGCTCGCCATTGATGAAGTTGCCGAGCCGCCCGGCGGCGAGGCCGCAGGGAATCATCGGCGCGATGAAGTCGGTCACTTCCATCCAATGCCGGCCGCGCACCTTCGAGAACACCCACATCGCGATCACCACGCCGAGGAAGCCGCCGTGGAAGGCCATGCCGCCCTCCCACACCTTGAAGATATCCAGCGGGTGCGACAGGTAGAAGGACGGCTTGTAGAACAGCACGTAGCCGAGTCGGCCGCCGAGGATCACGCCGAGCACGCCGTAGAACAGCAGGTCGTCGATATCGCGCGCGGTCCAGCCCTGCGCCGCCACCTGCGGCTGGCGCAGCCGGATGCGGCCGAACCACATAAACATGATGAAGCCGGCGAGGTACATCAGCCCGTACCAGCGGATCGCCAGCGGGCCCAGATGGATGGCGATGGGATCGAAGTTCGGATGGATCAGCATGCGGGTCTATCGCTTGGCGTTGTCGGATGGGGTTGGTGGGATGGACGGGATCGAATTCAGGATCGGGATCGGCATCGGGCTCAATGCTTCGGCTTCGGCCCCGGAATCGGCCCGGGATTCGGCCCGGGCACGGTGGCGCGGCCCTTCGATGTGCCGCTGCCCGGGCGGGCCGCCGGCGCCAGCGCCGATGCAATCTCGATGAACGAGCGCAGCACCGGACTCGGTCCGGCCGCGCCATTGTCGCGCCACGCCAGGCCCGTCTCGATCTCCGGCACCGCGCCGCGCAACGTCAGATAGGACACGCCGGTGCGCCGCAGGTTGCATAGCGAGGCCGGCACCAGCGCGACGCCGATGCCGGCCGACACCAGGCTGACGATGGTCTGCATCTGGATCGCTTCCTGCGCGATCACCGGGGCGAAGCCGTCGCGCGCATAGTAACCGGTAATGATGTCATGAAACGCCGGCGCGCTTCGGCGGGGAAACAGGATCAGCGGTTCGTGCGCGAAATCGGCCAGCGCGACGGCATCCGGCTGCTTCGCGCCGCCGCGCCGGCCCGGCGCGCGCCAGTCCTGCGGGACCGCCAGCACCAGCGGCTCGCGCACCAGCGGCAGGTACGACATGCCATGGGGCAAGGCGGGCATCTGCGGGCGGATCACCAGCCCCGCGTCGATCTGCCCGTCGGCCAGCGCATCGAGCTGGATATCGCTGGTGGCCTCGCGCAGCTGCAGCTGGACCTCGGGATGCCGCGCGCGAAAGCGCCGCAGCAGGTCGGGCAGGATGCCGTAGTCCGCCGTGCTGACGAAGGCCAGCGACAGCGTGCCGACCTCGCCGCGGGCCAGCCGCTGCGCCAGCGCGGGCAGGTTGGCGGCGTCGGCCAGCACCCGGCGCACTTCGGGCAGCCACTGCTGTCCGGCCGGGGTCAGCGCGACTGAGCGGCGCGTCCGCACGAACAACGGCACGCCGATCTCGTCCTCCAGCGCCTGGATCTGCTGCGACAGCGGCGGCTGCGTCATGGCCAGGCGCGCGGCGGCGCGGCCGAAGTGCAGTTCCTCGGCGACGGTGACGAAATAGCGCAATTGGCGCAGATCCACGCGGACTCCCGGTGCGGCGAGGCCGGCGACCGCCATCGATTCCCGGCGATCGCCCGCTTCCGTGACATGTTCTGTGATAGGTAAAACGACTCAATACAGCACGAATAATATATTTGACACTGCAAAACGCAAACGGCATGCTGTCGGCCACAACTACAGCGGCGCCCGGCCGGGCGCCACGCCAGTCCCCGGAGAGATACGCATGGCATACAACAAACGCTCGCAGAACATCACGCAGGGCGTGGCGCGCTCGCCCAACCGCTCGATGTACTACGCGCTGGGCTACCAGAAGGAAGACTTCGACAAGCCGATGGTCGGCATCGCCAACGGCCACTCGACCATCACACCGTGCAACGCCGGCCTGCAGCGCCTGGCCGATGCCGCCGTCGATGCGATCAAGGCTTCCGGCGCCAATCCGCAGATCTTCGGCACGCCGACCATCTCGGACGGCATGTCGATGGGCACCGAGGGCATGAAGTACTCGCTGATCTCGCGCGAGGTGATCGCCGACTGCATCGAGACCGCCGCGCAAGGGCAATGGATGGACGGCGTGGTCGTCATCGGTGGCTGCGACAAGAACATGCCGGGCGGCATGATCGCGCTGGCGCGCACCAACGTGCCGGGCATCTATGTCTATGGCGGCACCATCAAGCCGGGCAACTGGAAGGGCAAGGACCTGACCATCGTGTCCTCGTTCGAGGCCGTGGGCGAGTTCACCGCCGGCCGGATGAGCCAGGAGGACTTCGAGGGCGTGGAGAAGAACGCCTGCCCGTCGACCGGCTCCTGCGGCGGCATGTACACCGCCAACACGATGAGCTCGTCGTTCGAGGCGCTGGGCATGTCGCTGCTGTATTCGTCGACGATGGCCAACCCCGACCAGGAGAAGGTCGACAGCGCCGCCGAATCGGCGCGCGTGCTGGTCGAGGCGATCAAGAAGGACATCAAGCCGCGCGACATCATCACGCGCAAGTCGATCGAGAACGCCGTCAGCCTGATCATGGCGACCGGCGGCTCGACCAATGCGGTGCTGCACTACCTGGCGATCGCGCATGCGGCCGAGGTCGAATGGACCATCGACGATTTCGAGCGCATCCGCCGCAAGGTGCCGGTGATCTGCAACCTGAAGCCGTCGGGCCAGTACGTCGCCACCGACCTGCATCGCGCCGGCGGCATTCCGCAGGTGATGAAGATCCTGCTGAACGCCGGCCTGCTGCACGGCGACTGCCTGACCATCACCGGCCGCACGCTGGCCGAGGAGCTGGAGCACGTGGCCGACCAGCCGCGCGCCGACCAGGACGTGATCCTGCCGATCGACAAGGCGCTGTACAAGGAAGGCCATCTGGCCATCCTGAAGGGCAACCTGGCCGAGGAAGGCGCGGTGGCCAAGATCACCGGGCTGAAGAACCCGGTCATCACCGGCCCGGCGCGCGTGTTCGACGACGAGCAGAGCGCGATGGACGCGATCCTGGCCGACAAGATCCAGGCCGGCGACGTGCTGGTGCTGCGCTATCTCGGACCGAAGGGCGGCCCGGGCATGCCGGAAATGCTGGCGCCGACCTCGGCGATCATCGGCAAGGGCCTGGGCGAGTCCGTGGGCTTCATCACCGACGGCCGCTTCTCGGGCGGTACCTGGGGCATGGTGGTCGGCCACGTCGCGCCGGAAGCCTTTGTCGGCGGCACCATCGCCCTGGTGCAGGAAGGCGATTCGATCACGATCGACGCGCACAAGCTGCTGCTGCAGCTGAACGTCAGCGACGAGGAACTGGCGCGCCGCCGTGCCGCCTGGAAGCAGCCGACGCCCCGCTATACGCGCGGCGTGCTGGCCAAGTTCTCGAAGCTGGCGTCGACGGCCAGCAAGGGCGCGGTCACGGACTGAGCGACATCGTCCAGTAGGTCGGCGCCTGCGGGCGCCATGCCAAAGCCTGCGAGCGATCGCAGGCTTTTCTGTTTGCGGGATCGCCGCGCGCGGATCAGCGCGTCGGTTCACCCCGCTCAGCCCGCCGCCACGGTCCGCTCGATCAGCCGGACCATCGCGGCGCGGATCGCGGCCGGGTCGTCGCC
>NZ_JCBAJO010000163.1:0-10527 GCF_059772245.1 Cupriavidus sp. R6-3 | reverse complement strand
CCGCTGTCGGCCTCGCCGAACGAGCCCGCCGACCGCGACTGCATCGACTACCTGTTCTTCGTGCACGACCGCCACGACGGCAACAAGGCCGCCGCGCGCCAGTACCTGGCGTGGGAAACCAACCTGATCTCCCAGCTCGATGACGCCGAGCTGGGCAGCTACCGCCTGCCGTAGTACCACCACGCCTGGAGGAGTCCCCATGAAAAGAACCATATCCCTGTCGATGCTCGGCCTGCTGGCCGCGGCGCACCTGACTGCGGTCCCCCTCGCCACCGCCAGCGCGCAGCCGCTGACGCCGGTCGGCGGCTATCCGAGCCAGCCGATCCGCTTCGTCTCGCCCTTCCCCGCCGGCGGCGGCAACGATGCGATCACGCGCATCGTCACCAACAATCTGGCCGCCATCACGGGCCAGCCCGCGGTGGTCGACAACCGCGGCGGCGCGGGCGGCAATATCGGCGCGAAGCTGGTGGCCGAGACCAAGCCGGACGGCTATACGCTGCTGACCTCGCAGGTGTCGCTGATGGCCGTCAATCCGACGCTGTACTCGTCGGCGGGCTTCGATCCGATCAAGAGCTTCACGCCCATCACGCAGTTGAACGCCGCGCCGCTGGCCATCGTCGTCGCCGCCGATTCGCCGCTGAAGACCTTCGCCGACCTGGTCACGCAGGCCAGGGCCGAGCCGGGCAAGCTGACCTACGCGACGCCGGGCAACGGCACGCTGTCGCATCTGGTCGGCGTGGTGCTCGACAAGGACCACAAGATCGCGCTGACGCACGTGCCGTACAAGGGTGCGGGTCCGGCCATCACCGATCTGCTCGGCGGCCAGGTGGCGACGCTGATTACCTCGACCTCGTCGGTCGCGGGCTTCGTGCAGAGCGGCAAGATGCGCGTGCTGGCGGTGACCAGCCCGAAGCGCCTGGGCGTGTTCGCCAAGGTCCCGACGCTCGACGAGCTCGGCTACAAGAACACCAGCTTCGAGGACTGGTACGGGATCTTCGCGCCGGCCGGCACCTCGCCGGAGCGCGTCGCCTACCTGCGCGCCTCGATCGTGCGGGTGCTGCAGTCGCCCGAGGTCGTCAAGCTGATCCACGACGGCGGCAGCGAGGTCGTCGCCAGCACGCCCGAGGCCTTTGCCGCGCAGCTCAATAGCGATATCGCGAAGTGGTCGCGCATCGTCAAGCTGTCGGGCGCGAAGATCGACTGATTGCCGATGCCGCTTTGACGCCATGCCCGATCCCATCCAACATTCGCCGCTGACCACGCTGATCCACGCCGGCAAGGCGCTCGACTATCCGGGCGGCCGCCCCGTCAATCCTCCGGTCGTGCGCAGCAGTACGGTGCTGTTCGACACGGTGGCGCAGCAGCGCGAGGCACGCGCACGGCGCGGCGAGGAACGCCTGTTCACCTACGGCGCGCGCGGCACGCCGACCAGCTTCGCGCTCGAGGACGCGGTCTGCGCGCTCGAAGGCGGCCATCGGACGCGGCTGTATCCGACCGGGCTCGCCGCGATCGGCATGACGCTGCTGGCCTATCTGCGACCCGGCGACCATGTGTTGATGGCCGACTGCGTCTACGAGCCGGTGCGCCATCTGGCCAATACCTTCCTGCGCGATCACGGCATCCGCGTCGATTTCTACGCCGCCGACGGCAGCGACCTCGAGGCCCGCATCGAGCCCGCCACGCGCATGTTGTACGCCGAATGCCCGGGCTCGCTGGTCTACGAGATGTGCGACCTGCGCCGGCTGTCGGCGCTGGCGCGGCGGTACGGGCTGCTGCTGGTGGCCGACAACACCTGGGGCTCCGGCCTGCAATACCGGCCGCTGGCGCTCGGCGCCGATGTCTCCATCATGGCCGCGACCAAATACCTGTCCGGGCATTCCGACGTGATGATGGGTACGGTGACGACCACCGAGGACGCCTGGCAGCCGCTGTCCACGCTGGCCGACAGCTTCGGCATCGCGGTGAGCCCCGACGATGCCTATCTGGTGCTGCGCGGCATCCGCAGCCTGGCGCCGCGGCTGGCGATGCACGAGGCCAACGCGCTGGCGGTGGCCGACTGGCTGACGCAGCGCCCCGAGGTCGCCACGGTGTTCTGCCCCGCGCTGCCCGCCGATCCGGGCCACGCGCTGTGGCAGCGCGATTGCACCGGCACCAACGGCCTGCTGTCGTTCGAACTGCGCAGTCACGACCTTGCCGCCGCGGAACGCTTCATCGACGCCCTGACGCTGTTCGGCATCGGCGCTTCCTGGGGCGGCTACGAAAGCCTGGCGACGCTGTCGGACGTCAAGCGCGCCCGCAGCGTCGGCGACTGGTCGGGCCGCGGGCCGATCGTCCGGCTGCATGTCGGGCTCGAGGATCCGCGCGATCTGATCGCGGATCTCGAGCAGGGGCTGGCGGCGATGGGCCGATGAACTGCAGGACGGCCGCGTAGCCGCCCGCCGTCGCTCGCTCTTGGTGGCCCTTGGTCGCCCTTGGTCGCTCTTGGTCGCTCTTGGTCGCCCGCAATCGCGCTCAATCCCCCTTGTACCCCGAGGTCCGGACGATGGGCGTCCAATGTTCGCTCAGGCGCTTCCTGCGTTCGACCACCTGTGCCGGCCTCGAGCCTGGCTGCGGCTCGTATCCGATCGCACGAATGCGTGCCTGCACGTCGGGCTGGGCGAGCACGGCCCGCATGGCCGTGTTCCAGCGCGCGATCTGCGCGGGCGGCGTACCGGCCGGCGCGTACAGCGCATAACCGGAACTGGCCAGCAGCGACGGGTAACCCTGTTCGCCAAAGGTCGGCACATCGGGAAGCTGGCTGCTGCGCTGCTTGCCCGATACGGCCAGCACGCGCACCTTGCCGGCGCGGTGCTGCTCGACGAAGACGCCGAGCCCGTCGATCGCCGAGCCGATCTGGTTGCCCACCAGATTGGTCACCATGGCGGGCCCGCCCTGGAACGGCACGATCGACATGTCGACGCGGGTCTGGCGAGTGAAATCGAAGGCGAGGAAGTGCAACACCGATCCGAGTCCCGATACGCCCAGCGTGGCGGCGGCGGGATTCGCGTGGGCCGCCTTGACGTAGTCTGCCAGCGTCCGGTAAGGCGAACTTCCGCTGACCGCGATGCCATAGTCGAGCGCAGCCACCTCGGTGATCGGCGCGAAGTCCTTGTCGGGATCGTACCGCAGATTGCGGTAGACCAGCGGTGCGATGACCATCGTGTCGAACAGCGTCATCAGCACCGTATTGCCATCGGGCGCCGCCTGCTTCAACGTTTCGGCGGCTACCCGGGTGCTGGCGCCGGGGCGGTTTTCCACGATCACCGGCTGCTTCAGCTGGTCCTTCAGCCGGTCGACCAGCACGCGCGCCATCGCGTCGGCCGCGCCACCGGCGGGAAACGGAACGATAAAGCGGGCCGGCGCCTCGGCACGGGCCTGTCCCGGCGAACCCAAACCCAGGATGCAGCCCGCGGCCAGCGCGGAAATGGTGCCAATGGCGCGACGGCGCCCCGCTCGTGTTGCATTGCTCGACATGCCTGGTCTCCCCTGTCGTGTCTCGTGTGCTCGTGTGTCGTGTGTCGTGTTCTCGCGTGCTGGTGTGCTCGTGCCCTGCGGCGACGCCAGGTCATCATGGTCAAGCCCGGCGGGAATGTCGAATCACGGTTATGAATGCGCCATCACGAATCCGAAATGGCGGGACGGCGAGGCGGTGCCGCATGATGGCGAGGCGTATTTCCGCCGACTCATCGTTCCGACCCATGTCCCTGTCATCGCCCTGCACCATCTCGACCACCGCTGTTCCGCCTCGGCCGCAATCCGCGCCCAGCCGCCCGGCCGCTTCGGCCAGGATCGCCGTCGTCGGCGCCGGCATCGTCGGGCTGTGCATCGCGCTGTCGTTGCGGCGCCTGGGCCGCGATGTGGTCCTCTACGACGCCTTGCCTCCCGGCGGCGGCGCGTCGTTCGGCAATGCGGGCCTGATCAGCGTGGACAGCTGCATTCCGATCGCGCTGCCCGGCATGGTATGGCAGCTGCCGAAGTGGCTGCTCGACCGGCATGGGCCGCTGGCGATCCATCCGCCGCGGCTGCTGGCCGCCGCGCCATGGTTGCGCGCATGGGTGCGTGCCAGCCGTCCGCAGCAGGTCGAGCGCGCCGCGCGCGCACTGCGCGCATTGCATGCGCCCGCGCTGGACGGCTACCGCGAACTGCTGGGCGACGCCGCGGCCAGCGCGGTGATCCAGGCTCGAGGGCACTTGCACCTGTGGTCGGCCCAGCGCCCGCCATCGCGCGCCGATCGGCTCGTCGCGCGCTTGCGGCAGGAACAGGACGTCGCCACGGAGCCGTTGACGCCGGCCCAGCTGAAGGCCCTGATGCCGGACCTGGCCGATTACGTACGAGGCGGCATCCGCTTTCCGCGGCATGCGCACGCGATCGATCCGCAGCGGCTGACGCAGGCGCTGGCAAGCCAGTTCGAGCGCGAAGGCGGCAAGATCCGCCTGCGCCGCGTGCAGCGGCTGCAGCCTTGCCACGACGGCGGCTTCCGCTTGTGGACCCATCAGGGAGACGACCGTGCCGACCGTGTGGTGGTGGCGGCCGGCGCCTTCTCCGGGGAATTGCTCGATCCGCTGGGCGTGCGCCTGCCGCTGGAGGCCGAACGGGGCTATCACGTGCAATTGCCGAACCCCGGCGTGACAGTGCCGGTGCCCTTCATCTACAAGGATCAGGCGGTCGCCGTCACGCCGATGGAAGGCGGCCTGCGCTTCGCCGGCACCGTCGAGATCGCCGGGCTGCGCCATCCGCCGGACGAGCGCCGCACCGAGGCGATCCTGGCCACCGCGCGCCGCTTGTTCCCGGGCATCGACACGCGGGGCGCGAGCGTCTGGCTTGGCGTGCGTCCTTCCACGCCGGACAGCGTGCCGATCATCGACGAGCTGCCGGCGCATCCGGGCCTGTATCTCGCCTGCGGCCACGGCCACACCGGCTTGACCGGCGCGCCGATGACCGGCCGATTGATGGCCGCGCGCGTGGCCGGCGTGCCGTGCGCGCTCGACCCGTCGCCCTACCGGCTCTCGCGCTTTTCCTGAGTTCCCATCCGCAGCAGGATGTCGCGGGCCAGTTCGATCAGCGCGCGCGGCTGCAGCTCCTGCGTCCGCGATTTCAGCCAGTAGGCGCGGTACGACAGCCGGCGCGACGACGACAGCGGCAGCACGCTCAGGCGGGATGCCCCGAACAGCTGCGCCGGCAGGCCATCGAACAGCATGAAGCCCAGGCCCTCGGCCACCATGCCGCACGCCGAGATGGCCGCGGGACATTCGGCAACCGGTACCGGCATGGCGCCGCAGGGTTCGAACAGCCGCTCCACCACGTCCTCGATGCCCTCGATCCGGGACAGCGAGATCATCGGCTCATCGAGCAACTGGCTCGGCTCCACCACCGCCTGGCGCGCGAGACGATGGCCAGGCGGCAGGTAGCAGAGCATCGGCAGCTCGGCCAGCAGTTCGCTGTCGACGCCCGGAATATCCGGCACCTCCAGCGCGAAGCCGATGTCCGCCTTGCGCGAGCCGATCAAGGCGGCCACATGGTGCGCGACGCGGGAATGCACGGAGAAAAAGATATCGGGATACTGCCGCGCATAGGTGGCGGCGAGCCGAGGCAGCACGGTCGCGCCAAAGGCCGGCGTGCACGCGATCGAAATCCGCTGGCGCTGGTCTTGCTCGATGCGCTGGCAGAAGGCGTTGATGGCATCGAGACCGATGAAGGACTTCTCGATTTCCTCGAACAGCATGTCCGCACCGGGCGTCGGCACCAGCCGCCCGCCGCGGCGATCGAACAGCAGGAAGCCAAGGCGCTCCTCGGCGTCGCGCAACACGTTGCTGATCGCGGGCTGCGTCACATGCAGGCGGGTGGCCGCGCCCGTCACCGAACCGGTCAGGATGATCGCGTGGACCGTTTCGATATGGCGGAAACTGAGTTTTCTTCGCATGACGGTACCGGGAATGGCCGGTGGCCTGCTGCCTTCGGCCGGGTGGAGGCACATCGCAGGACGGCGCGGAGAGCTGGCGATCGGGCTGTCACTCGCGCTCCTCGGCGTTTAATCGAAGCTGTTTACCGATTAAATTTATCCCACTTTCACAAAAATTATTTAAACATCACATTTCAGCGATGCCGCGAGGGCGTTCGCCAGGACAGTTTTCGCCGGCCAATGACGCCCGTCACGCGGTCCTCGGGACCGCGTTTTTCGGGCCGGCTCGGCAAAGCAGGTAAACTACCGCCCGTTCGCCGTACCGGGGACGACCCGGAACACGCCTTCACCGTCCGCCCTGCACGAGCCGGAACGACGCGCGAGGTGGGCGCCGGCGAACCCAGCCACAAGGCCCTCGGGCCCACTCCCGCGGCGCCGGACCGTCCGGCATCGCACAGGCTTGCCCGGCTCCACTGCCGGCATTCGCCGCCAGCAAGGCAACGTCGCCCATCTCGACCTTCGCCCGGGACACGCGCCACCGCGCACGTCCCGATGACGACCCGCGTGCCCGCGCGGGACTGGTACCGCAGGCCATCGGCCTGACGGGTCCGCCGGCGCCGTGCGCGTCGGACGGGTCCGACCTCGGAGGACAATCCATGAAGAAGACAGCCAGCCCCTGGCTGCTGGCGGCCGGGCTGTTGCCCGTCGCCGCCCTGCCCGGCACCGCGCATGCGGAGCCCGGCGTCACGCTGTACGGCATCGTCAGTTCGGCGGTGCGCTACACCTCGAACCTCGACGGCCATCGCAACGACCAGCTCGCGCTGGTTTCCGGCGGCATGGTCGGCAGCCGCTTCGGCATCAAGGGCGATGAAGACCTCGGCGGCGGCAATCACGCGATCTTCCAGCTCGAAGCGGGCGTCGGCAGCGACGACGGCCGCCTGGGCTACAACGCGCTGTTCGGCCGGCAGGCCTATGTCGGCCTGAAGGGCGACTGGGGCAGCCTGACCTTCGGGCGCCAGTACAACGCGCTGAACAATATCGGCTGGGCCTTCAATCCGCTCGACCAGGGCTGGGGCAACTTCTGGTCGGACCCGCTGTACCTGGGCGGCGACATCTTCATCCAGGACTACCGCATCAACAACAGCGTGGTGTACCAGCGCACGATGGGCCCGCTGACCGTGCAACTGGACTACGGCGCCGGCGAGCAGCCCGGCAGCATGGTCCGCGGCACCACGCTGGGCGGCGGCGCGCTGTACCAGCAGGGACCGGTGGCGTTCGGCGTCGCCTACGACCAGCGCAAGAACGACGATGGCAGCGGCACGGTGCGCAACTACACGGTCGGCGGCTCGTATGCGTTCGGCAAGGCCAAGGCCTTCGTCGGCCATATGGGCCGGCGGGAATCGGCCAGCGATGCGCGCTACGCCATTGCCTTCGCGGGGCTCGGCTATCAGCTGACGCCGGCGCTGCATCTGTCGGGCGCCTACTACCGCTACTGGCAGAACGGCAACGTGGCCACGCAGTTCCAGGACGTGCCGGTGCCGCTGGGCAGCGGCAATGCCGACAGCGTCGCGGTGGTGGCCGACTACGCGCTGTCCAGGCGCACCCACGTCTATGTCGAGGTCGATGCCGCGCGAGCGCGCGGTGGCGCGGTCGGGCGCGAGACCGAGTACTGGGCCGGCACGCCCGCGCTCGATGTCGACAGCACCACGCGCGTCGGCGTGATGGTCGGCATGCGTCATCACTTCTGAGCGTTGCGCTGGCCGCGGAACAGCAGCCAGCGCTCGATGCCCTCGAAGATGCCCTGCGCCAGCAGCGCGAGCAGCGCCGAGGGAATCGCCCCGGCCAGCAGCAGCGTGTCGTCGTTGAGCGCGAGGCCGGTGGCGATACGCTCGCCATAGCCGCCGGCGCCGACGAAGGCCGCCACGGTCGCCGTGCCGACGCTGATCACGACCGCGGTCTTGATGCCCGCCAGAATCACCGGCAGCGCCAGCGGCAGTTCCACATGGCGCAGGCGCTGGCGCGCGGTCAGCCCCAGCGCGCGGCCCGCGTCCGACAGCCCGGCCGGCACCTGCTGCAGCCCGGTGCAGGTATTGCGCACGATCGGCAGCAAGGCGTAGAGAAACAGCGCGACCATCGCGGGCCACAGCCCGATGCGGCCGAGCAGCGGAATCAGCCCCGCCAGCAGCGCGAGCGACGGCACCGTCTGCAGCATGCCGGCGATGGCCAGCACCACCTGCCCCAGCCGCCGGCGGCGCGCGGCAACCACGCCGAGCGGCACACCGACCACCACCGCGGCTCCGACCGCGCCGGCCACCAGCGCCAGATGCTGGCGGGTCAGCCGCCAGGTGTCCGGCCCCAGCAAGGCGCCGAGCAGCCCTGCCCGCTTGTCCGCCGCCGTGCCATCGCCCTGCAGAAAACCCCGCGCCACCGAGGCGAAGCTGGCGCCGTCGAGTTCGGCCTGCGCGTTCATCGCGATCATCCGCTCGCCGTCGATGCGGCCTTCCAGCCCGGCGATCGCACGCCATGCGGCGGGATGGCGCCGCGGCACATCAAGGCGGTACAGCACGATGGCGTCGTAGCGCGGAAACACACGACGGTCGTCGTCGAGCACGCGCAGGCGATAGGCGCGGATCTTGGCGTCAGTGGAATAGATGTCGATCGCATCGACCTGTCCGGCCGCCAACGCTTCGTAGGCGATGCCGTGGTCCAGCCCGACCGGCTGCTGCGGCAGGCCGTAGCGGCTGGCCAGCATGGGCCAGCCGTCGGCGCGGCCCAGGAATTCGTGCGACAGGCCGAGCCGTAGTGCCGGTGCCTGGGCCAGGTCGGACAGCGTGCGCAGGCTGGCGGGCGCGGCGGAGGCCTGGGCGCTTTTGCCGCCCATGCGACCGGAGCCGGCCTCACCGCCCGCCGCAGCGGCGTGGGCGCTCTTGTCGCCCGCGCCTGCCATGCCGCCCGTGGCGCCCTCGCCGCGCACCGCGATCGCATAGGTGTTCTGGAAGCCGAACGGCACCGCCGCGCCCAGCCCCAGCGGCGCGAGGGCCGCATTGATCTGCGCCAGCGTCGCGGTGGCCGGCAGCTTCAGCAGCTCGGCCGCCACGGTGCCGGTGTAGTCAGGGTACAGGTCGATGCTGCCGGCGCGCAGCGCGGCGAACACGATCGCGGTATTGCCGAGCCCGGCCAGATGGCGGGCGGGACCGGCCGTCGCCGCGGTCTGGGTCAGGATTTCGCCGAGGACATAGGACTCGGTGAAGCGCTTCGAGCCGATCTTCAGCGTGGCATTGGCGCTGGGCGCGGCGGACGGATCGCCCTGCGCCCAGCCTGCAGGCGGCATGCCGAAGAACAGGGACAGCACGGCCAGCAGGCCCGACAGCGGTCGCCGCAGGGGCTTCAAAAGTGGTCCCCGCAGCGGTCCCAAGAGCGATCCCCGCGGCGGCTTCAACAGCCGCCCCAACAGCGGTCTCCGCAGCGTGCCGGAAGCCCGGCCGCATGATTGCCTCATCCCGTCTCTCCAGGCACACGACCGGCCCATGATAGCGACCCGCCGTCGGGACGCACCCGCCGGCCAGCCCGGCATCGGCGCCGGGCGGCAGAAGCGTATGCCGAAATAGTATTTGCATTCGGTATCATAAGCGTGCAAGAATGCGATATACGCATAGTTCGCCGCATGCCTTCAGTCAGGGGCCATGCGTGCCGCGTCAGCCAGATTGCCGCCCGGAACCATGGAAATCCGCCAGCTCGAAGCCTTCGCCGCAGTGATGTCGACCGGCAGCGTGACCGCCGCCGGGCGCCTGCTGGGCCGCTCGCAGCCGGCGATCACGCGCTCGATCCAGGAGCTGGAGAGCGAACTGGGCTTCGCGCTGTTCGCCCGCAGCGGCCCGCGCGTCAGCCCGACCGAGCGCGGCTTCCTGCTGTACGAGGAGGTCGAGCCGGTGCTGCTGGGCATGCAGCAGATCCGCGCCAGCGCCGCGGTAATCGGCCGCGAGGGCAGCCGTTCGCTCAATGTGGTGGCGACCCCGGCGCTGGCCGCGGGTCTGGTGCCCGCCGCGCTTGCCGCCGATCCGGCGCTGCCGGCGCAGATCCATCTGCACAGCGCCTCGCCCGAGAAGGTCGTCCACGCGGTGCTGACGGGTGCCGCCGAAGTCGGCGTCACCAGCCTGCCGCTCGAGCATCGCGGCGTGGCGGTGCACTGGATCGGCGAGGTGCAATGCGTGGCGGCATTGGCCGCCGACGATCCGCTCGCGGCGGCCGATACCGTGCCGCTGGCCGCCTGCGCCGAACGCGCGCTGGTGACGATGCAGAACCCCTACCGGCTGCGCCAGCTGGTGGACCGGGCGCTGCAGGACGCCGGCATTGCGGTGCCGCGCCGGATCGATACCAATACCTCGCTGAACGCGCTGGCGCTGGTGCGCGCCGGCCTCGGGCTTGCCGTGCTCGAGCCCGTCACGGCGTATGGCATGCCGGTCGACGGCGTGGCCGTGCGGCCGATCGACGTGCCGATCCCCTTCCATTTCTGCGTCATCACGCCGCAGGGACGGCCGCCGACGCCGGCGGTGCAGAGCCTGACCGAACAACTGGCGCTGGCCGCGGCG
>NZ_JCBAJO010000162.1:0-10569 GCF_059772245.1 Cupriavidus sp. R6-3 | reverse complement strand
CGTGCCCGCCAGCGCGGCGGAGCAGGCAAGGAAGCGGCGACGATCGATGGGCATGGCGTCTCCTGGCGAGCCGGCAACTTCCCGGCCATTGTAGGTAAGACGCGCCGATTTGGCACAGCCGCCGCCGCGGCCTTCCTCCCGCTCAGATCACGGTGGCCAGCCCCAACGTCAGCAGCAGCGCCACCACCGAGATGATCGTCTCGCAAACGGTCCAGGTCTTGAACGTCTGCGCCACGGTCATGTTGAAGTACTCCTTGACCAGCCAGAAGCCCGCATCGTTGACGTGCGACAGGATCAGCGAGCCCGCGCCGGTGGCCAGCACCAGCAGCTCGGGCCGCGTGCCCGGCACGCTGGCCGCGATCGGCGCGACGATGCCGGCCGCGGTGGTCATCGCCACGGTGGCCGAGCCGGTCGCGATGCGGATCATCACGGCGACCAGCCAGCCGAGCACCAGCACCGAGACGTTGGCGCCGGTGGCCACTTCCACGATCGAATTCGAGATGCCCGAGTCGCGCAGGATGCGGCCGAAGCCGCCGCCGGCACCGACCACCAGCGTGATGATCGCGGTGGGCGCCACCGATTCGTTGGTGAAGCGCAGGATCGCCTCGCGATTGAAGCCGCGCGCCTTGCCGAAAGTGTAGAAGCTGACCAGCGCGGCGATCAGCAGCGCGATCACCGAGTTGCCGATCAGCTTGAGGAAGTCGTTGGCCCAGGTCTTGGGCGTCGTCACCAGGTCGGCGCCGCTGCCGATCAGCATCAGGATCACGGGCAGCAGGATCGTGAAGACCGTGATGCCGAAGCCCGGCAGCGCCTGGGCCGGCGCGGTGTCGTCGGCTTCCTCGATGAACTGCGCCGCCAGCGGGTTGTCGGCGGGCAGCTTGATATGGCGGTCCATCAGCTTCGCGAAGATCGGACCGGCGATCGCCGCGGTGGGGATGCCCACGATCAGCGCGTACAGGATCGTGCGGCCGATGTCGGCGCCGTAGGCGGTCACCGCCAGCAGTGCCGCCGGATGTGGCGGGATCAGGCCGTGCACCACGGACAGGCCGGCCACCATCGGGATGCCGACCTTGACCATCGAGGTGCCGGTGCGCTGCGCGATATTGAAGGCGATCGGGATCAGCAGCACGAAGCCGACCTCGAAGAACACCGGCAGGCCGACGATGAAGGCGATGGTCGCCATCGCCCAGTGCACGTTCTTCTCGCCGAAGAAGGCGATCAGCGTGCGCGCGATGCGCTCGGCGCCGCCGGACTCGGCCATCATCTTGCCGAGCATCGTGCCCAGGCCCACCACGAGCGCGATATGGCCGAGCGTGCCGCCGACGCCGGCCTCGAACGACTTGACGATCTCGTTCATCGGCATGCCGACCGAGAAGCCGAGCAGCACAGAGACGACTACCAGCGTGATGAAGGGGTTCAGCTTGAATCGCGCGATCAGCACGACCAGCGCGATCACGGCGATCAGCGCATACAGCAACAGCGTGGTTCCGGTGACTGGGACCATGTTGTCTCCTTGGGGTGCGCGGGGCCGGTCGGCGCCGCGGCGTATGAAAGAGGCCGCTGGCGCGGCCCGGTTGGGAAAAGGGAAGGGGAGGCGGCCTGGATTCGCTGTATCCGCCTGTATCCGCGGGATCAGGGCAATGCGCGGAATCGGCGAATCGGCTGAATCAGCGGATTCCGTGGATTCAGCCGCCCGGACGCTTGTAGGCGATGCAGTCGATCTCGACCTTGCAGTCGACCACCATGCTCGACTGCACGCAGGCACGCGCGGGCGGATTGGCGCCGAAATACTGCTTGAAGATCTTGTTGAACGAGGCGAAGTCGCGTGCGTCGTCGAGCCAGACGCCGCAGCGGACCACATGCTCGGGGCTGTAGCCGGCCTCGGCCAGGATCGCCAGCACGTTCCTGATGGCCTGGTGGGTCTGCGCGACGATGCCGCCGTCGACGACCTCGCCATCGACCATCGGCACCTGGCCGGACACATACAGCCAGCCGTCGGCAGCGACCGCGCGTGCGAACGGCATGTGCTGGCCGCCGGTGCCGGTGCCGCCTTCGACGCCAAAGCGTTGGATATCCATGAAGACTCCTTCGAACTGAATACGGGAAACGGTGAGCTTGAAACAGGGGGGGAGCGTGCGGCCTTACGTGTCCGCGATGTTGTCCGCGTTGCGGTTCGCGATGGTGTCCGCGACGGCGGGGACCGGCTCGCCGCGCGGCAGGAAACGCCCGGCGCGCGCGCCGGTGGCGCGCCGCTGCGACCAAGACAGCGTGCCGTTGACCCACACCGCGGCGATGCCCTCGGCCGGCTGCATCGGCTCTGTGAACGTGGCCGCGTCGCGGATCGTCGCGGCGTCGAACAGCACCAGGTCGGCCCAATGGCCTTCGCGCACGAAGCCGCGTCCCGCGAGGCCGAAGCGCTCGGCCGACAGGCCGGTCATCTTGGCGATCGCCATCGTCAGCGGAAACAGCTCGCGGTCGCGCGCATAGTGGCCCAGCACGCGGGGGAACGCGCCCCACAGGCGCGGATGCGGCAGCGGGTCGTTGGGCAGCCCGTCCGAGCCGATCACCGTGGCCGGATGCGCCAGGATGCGGTCGACGTCGGCGTCTTCCATGCAGTGATAGACCGCGCCCGCCGGCTGCAGGCGGCGGGCCGCCTCGTGCAGATCCACCTGCCATTCGGCCGCGATATCGGCGAGCAGGCGTCCGCCCATCGCGGGATGCGGGGTGGACCAGGTCACCATGATGTCGAAGTCGCCGGTGACCTGCTTCAGGTCCAGCGTCGACGAACTGGCGGTATAGGGATAGCAGTCGCAGCCGACCGGCTGCCAGCGCTGGGCGGCATCGAGCGCGTCCAGCACCGCGCCGCTGCGGCCCCAGTTGTCCACGCCCGCGCATTTGAGGTGCGAGATCACGACCGGCACGCGGGCATGGCGGCCGATGCGGAAGGCCTCGTCCATCGCGTCGAGGATCTCGGCGAATTCGCTGCGCAGATGCGTGGCGTACAGCGCGCCGGCGCGGGCCAGGGGCTCGGCCAGCGCCAGCACTTCCTCGGTCGGCGCGGCAAAGGCGTTGGCATAGGCGAGGCCGGTCGACAGGCCGAGCGCGCCGTGGTCCAGTGCCTCCTGCAATTGCGCGCGCATCGCGGCGATCTCGTCGGCGCTCGCCGCGCGGTCCAGCCGGTCCAGATGATTGCTGCGCAGCGCCGTGTGGCCGACCAGCGCGGCCACGTTGACCGCGGGCCGCGCCGAGGCGATGGCATCGACGTAGGCCGAAAAGCTCGGATAGCGGAACGCGCTCGCATCGCCCAGCAGGTTCATCGGATCGGGCGGCTCGCCGCGCAGGGCCACCGGTGCCGCGCTGATGCCGCAGTTGCCGACCACCACGGTGGTCACGCCCTGCGACAGCTTCGGCGTCATCTCGGGCTGGCGCACCACGTTGGTGTCGTCGTGCGTGTGGACGTCGATGAAGCCCGGTGCCAGCACAAGCCCGTCGGCCTCGACGACCTCGGCGGCGGCGATGCGTTCGCCGCCATCGTCGTCGGCATCGATGTCGACGATGCGGGCGATGCGGCCGTCGCGCAGCCCGACATCGGCGACGCGCGCGGCGGCGCCCGAGCCGTCGATCACGGTGGCGCCGCGGATCAGCGTGTCATAGGTGAAGAGGGTGTCCGAGCTCGCTGCCATGGTCAGTCTCCGAGCGGCTGACGGCTGTCGCGCATCCCGGCGCCGCCGCGCTCGCCGCTGCCCCGATGCGCGTCCAGCACGTACTTGAGTCGCCGCAGCCGTTCCTGGCTGTCGTCCTGCTGCAGCAACGCCAGCCGCGTGGCCAGCACGTCCAGCACCAGCAACATCGCATAGCGCGAGGCCGACGGCTTGAAGATGAAATCGGTCTCCAGCGCGCGCACGGGCAGCAGCACGTCGGCGCGCGCGGCCAGCGGCGAGCCCAGCGCGGTCACCGCGATCACGCGCGCACCGTATTCGCGCGCGACATCGCAGCTGGCCAGCATCTCGGGCACGCTGCCGCTGACCGAGAAGGCCAGCACCACATCGCCCTTGACGAGCGTGGCCGCGACCATCTGCTGCAGCACCGCGTCCTGATAGCTCGCGACCGGCCGGCCCAGCCGCGCCAATCGATAGCGCGCCTCGTCGGCGAGCCAGGTCGAGCCGCCACCCATGCCGAAAGCGTAGACCATGCGCGCGTCCTGCAACAGGCGCGCGGCGCGTTCGATCTGGGCCTCGTCGATCAGTTGGCGATTGGCCTCGAGCACGGCGACCACGTCCCCATGCAGGCGGTCGGTCAGCGAGGGCGGAGCCGCTTCCGCGCCCGAGTCCGCGCCGACGGTGCCGGGCTCGTGCTGCAGGAAGCGTTGGCCGACCGCGGTCGCGCGCGCCAGCCGCAGCTTCAGGTCGCGCACGTCGCGGCAGCCCAGCGCCTTGGCCAGGCGCGTGACGCTGGCCTCGCTGACGCCGGCCCTGCGGGCCAGCGCATTGATGCTGGCCGAGGCCGCGCCGGCGACGTCCTCCAGGATGACCTGGGCCACCTTCTGCTCGGCCAGCCGCAGCGTCGGGCCGCGCTCGGCGATGCGGGTCAGGATGTCGAAGGCAGCGGGCATGGGCTTGGCGAAGGGGTGCCGGACGTCGGGCCTGGCCTCGGTGAGGCCGGGGCATCGCAGCGTGTTACTTTATAACAAGGATGAAATATCGTAATTTCGCCGCTATCATTACGTCAATCGAAAATTTCGGCAGCGCGCCACAGTGTGTGGCTGGGCGCGGCAAGGCGGACAACGGCATGCGTGATATAAAGTACCAGAGCGGGATCATTGATCCGCTGAACAAGGCGCTCGGCAAGCTAGAGGCGCCGCTGGCGCCCGCCGAGGCCGCCACCGGCTGGCGCCTGCTGGACGAGGAACTGAGCCTGCCGGCCGCGGTGCTGTACGAAAGCCGGCTGGCCCACAACCTGGCCTGGATGCGCCGGTTCATGGACGAATACGGCGTGAAGCTGGCGCCCCATGGCAAGACCACGATGGCGCCCAAGCTGTTCGCGCGGCAGCTCGAGGCCGGCGCCTGGGGTATCACGCTGGCGACCGCGCAGCAGACCGCCGCCGCCCATGCGCATGGCGTCAAGCGCGTGCTGATGGCCAACCAGCTGGTGGGCCGGCGCAATATGGAGATCGTCGCCGACCTGCTGCGCGATCCCGATTTCGAATTCTTCTGCCTGGTCGACTCGGCCGAACTGGTGGACCAGCTCGGCACGTTCTTCCGCGCGCGCGGCCAGCGCCTGCAGGTGCTGCTGGAACTGGGCGTGGAGGGCGGGCGCACCGGCGTGCGCGACGCCGCGCAACAGCAGCAGGTGCTGGACGCGCTGGACCGTTGGTCCGACGCGCTGACGCTGGCCGGCGTCGAGATCTACGAGGGCGTGCTGCAGCAGGAGGCCGATATTCGCGCCTTCCTGCGCCGCACCGTCGCGGTGACGCGCGAACTTGCCGCGCAGGGCCGTTTCGGCGCGGGTGCCGAACCTCGCCCGGTGGTGCTGTCCGGCGCGGGCTCGGCCTGGTACGACGTGGTGGCCGAGGAATTCGCCGGCGCCGACATCGGCGCGCCGATCGACATCGTGCTGCGGCCGGGCTGCTATCTGACCCACGACGTCGGCATCTACCGGCAGGCGCAGCAGCGCATCCTGGCCAGCAACCCGGTGGCACGGAAGATGCGAGAGGGTCTGCAGCCCGCCTTGCAGCTGTGGGCCTATGTGCAGTCGATCCCCGAGCCGGACCGCGCGATCGTCGGCATGGGCAAGCGCGACGCCGCCTTCGATGCCGGCATGCCGATTCCGGCGCGGCACTTTCGTCCCGGTTCGGCTGATCGCGGGGCAAAGGACGACGCAAAGGACGGGACAAAGGACGGGGCAAAGGACGGGGCAAGCGCGCGGGGAACCGCGCCGGTCGATACGCCGTCCATACCTTCTCACTGGGAGATCACCGGCATGATGGATCAGCACGCCTATCTGCGGATCGCGCCGGGGGACGATGTGCGGGTCGGCGACATGATCGCCTTCGATATCTCGCACCCTTGCCTGACCTTCGACAAGTGGCGGCATATTCCGGTGCTGGACGACGAACTGCGCGTGGTCGATATCGTGCAGACCTTCTTCTGAAGTTTCCCGCTTTTTCGGTCCTCCGGTCCTCCGGTTCCCCGGTTCTTCCGTTCCCCTTTCTCCCGTATCCGCGATCGCACCATGAGCATCGATATCCTGGCCTTCGGCGAAGCGCTGGTCGAGTTCAACCAGCAGCCCGACGCGCCCGAACGCTATCTGCAGGGCTTCGGCGGCGATACCTCCAACTTCTGCATCGCCGCCGCGCGCCAGGGTGCGCAGACGGGCTTCATCAGCGCGGTGGGCGCCGACAGTTTCGGCGAGCGCCTGCTGGCGCTGTGGACGCAGGAGCGTGTCGATACCCGCCATGTGCGCACCGACCCGCGGGCGCCGACCGGCGTCTACTTCGTCAGCCACGACAACCACGGCCATCGCTTCGACTATCTGCGCGCCGGCTCGGCGGCGAGCTGCTACAGCCATGACGATCTGCCGCAGCAGGCGATCGCCGAAGCGCGCTATCTGCATCTGTCCGGCATCAGCCTGGCGATCAGCAACACCGCCTGCGATGCCGGGCTCGCGGCAATGGAGCTGGCGCGCAAGGCGGGCGTCAAGATCTCGCTGGACACCAATCTGCGGCTGCGGCTGTGGTCGCTGGCCCGCGCGCGCGGCATCATGCGCGAAGCGCTCGGGATGACCGATATCTGCCTGCCGAGCTGGGACGATGTCACGGTGCTGACCGGGCTCGACGACCGCGACGCCATCGTCGACCATCTGCTCGGCTGCGGCGTGAAACTGGTCGCGCTCAAGCTGGGCGAAGAGGGCGCCTACGTGGCGACGACGGATGCGCGCGCCCTGGTGCCCGCGTATCCGGTGCAGCCGCTCGACGCCACCGGGGCCGGCGATTGCTTCGGCGGCAGCTTCGTCGCGCGGCTCGCCGCCGGCGACGATCCCTTCGACGCGGCCCGCTATGCCAACGTGGCCGCCGCGCTGTCGACCACCGGCTATGGCGCGGTCGCGCCGATTCCCTCGGCGGAAACGGTGCTGGCGCGGCTGGCCGAATCCGTCTCGGTGATCCGATGATGGCGCCGGTCCGCGCTCGCGGTGCTGCCGTGCGGCGTTGCCGTGCGACGGCGGACGACGCTTCCTTTCAACCCGTACCGACTTCCTTCCCGATAACGCCATGCCCAGCCAATCTCCCTCTCTGATCGACCGCCTGGCCGGCGTGCCGGTCATTCCCGTGCTCGAGTTCCACTCCGTCGACGAGGCGCTGCGCGTCTCCGAGGCGCTGGTGGCCGGCGGCCTGCCGGTGCTCGAAATCACGCTGCGCACGCCGGTCGCCATCGAGGCGATGCGCGCGGTCGCCGCGGCCTTGCCGCAGGCAGTGGTCGGCGCCGGTACCGTGCTCGATGTCGCGCAGCTGCATGCGGTGCGCGATGTCGGCGCGCAGTTCGCCGTCTCGCCCGGGCTGACACCGCGGCTCGCCGAAGGCGCACGCGATGCCGGCATTTCGCTGCTGCCGGGTGTGGCCACCGCCAGCGAGGCGATGGCCGCGCTCGAGGCCGGCTTTACCTTCCTGAAGTTCTTCCCGGCCGAGGCCGCCGGCGGCATGCCGATGCTGAAGTCGCTGAACGGGCCGCTGCCGCGGCTGCGCTTCTGCCCGACCGGCGGCATCGACGCGGCGCGTGCGCCGGCCTATCTGGCGCTGCCGAACGTGGTCTGCGTCGGCGGCTCCTGGGTCGTGCCCAAGGACGCGGTCGCCAGCGGCGACTGGGCGCGCATCCGCTCGCTGGCGGAAGAGGCCGCGGCGCTGCGGCGCAGCTGAGCGCCGGCTTCCTGCCGCGCAATTTCGGCGCTCCTTCGGTCCTTCTTTCGAGCGCCTTTCGCGCTCGTGCGGCGCTCGTGCGGCGCTCGTCCGGCGCTTGTCCGGCGCTTGTCCGGCGCTTGTCCGGCGCTCGTCCGGCGCTCGTCCGGCGCTTGTCCGGGTCCGTCCGGCGCCGGCAAGCGCTCGGCATGCGCCAGCCCGGCGCGCCTCGCGCGCTGCAGCACGGCCGTTGGCCTGCTGTCGGACAAAGGCGGATTGTCCGGGCCGTCGGCGCCACCTAAGCTGACAGCATCCGGACTGATGGAGTCGGCATGACGGCGTTTGCGGTGTCGTGGGGGAAAGCGAGGCCGCGCACGGCGAGCTGGTTGCGCTGGCTCGCCACGGTGACGCTGGCGCTGAGCGCTTCCGCCTGCGCCAGCCTGCCGCAGGATGTACCACGCCGGCCCTCGACCGCCTTCGCCGGCTGGGCCGATACGCCGCTGGGCCAGGTCGTCGCCCGCAGTACGCCGGACCCGGCACTGTCCGGCTTCCACCTGGTGTCGTCCGGCGAAGAGGCCTACGGCACGCTGATCACGCTGGCCGACCGCGCCACCCGTTCCCTCGATCTGCAGTACTACATCGTTGCCGCCGACGAATCGTCGCGCGAGATCCTGCGCCGCGTGCGCGCGGCCGCCGAGCGCGGCGTGCATGTGCGGCTGCTGGTCGACGACCTGCACAGCGACGGCAAGGACCCGGCCTTCCTGCGTTTCGCACGCCATCCCAACATCGAGGTGCGCTACTTCAATCCGTTTCCCGCAGGGCGCTTCTCCAAGCTGACGCGCTTCATCAGCGTGGTCGGCGACGCCCGCCGGGTCAACCGGCGCATGCACAACAAGGTCTTCATCGCCGACAACGCGATGGCGATGACCGGCGGCCGCAATATCGGCAACGCGTATTTCCTGCGCGCGCCGGATACCAACTTCGTCGATCTCGACGTGGTGGTGGCCGGCCCCGCGGTGCGCAGGCTGTCGGCGGGCTTCGACGAGTACTGGAACAGCCAGTACGCCTATCCGGTGGAGGCACTCGCCAATCCGAACGAGGCGGCGCCGGGACCGGCGGGCACGCCGCCGGGTTCGGGCGTGCAGGCCGCCGGTAATCGGGAAACGGAAGGGGCGGGCGGATCGTCCGGCTCGGGTTCCGGCAGATCGGGCGTTGGCGGATCGGCCTCCGGTGCATCGGGCTCTGGTGGTTCGGGCTCCGGTGGATCGACCGGTTCGAGCGGTTCGTCTTCGCCGCCCGCGCCCGAGCAGGCGCTGGTCGACGAGGCCGCGCAGCGCGAGGCCGAGCAGAAGCGGCTGGAGGCGAGCGGCATGACGGCGCCGCAGAAGATCGATCCGAACAAGAGCTTCCTGGCGCGCGAGCTGATCCGCGGCGGCAAGCTGAACTTCGAATGGGCGCGCGCCAGCGTGCTGGTCGACAACCCCGCCAAGGTCGAGCCCGACAAGCTGCCAGACAGCGACGACACGCTGGCCGACGAGGTCGCGCGGATGATGAACGAGGCGCGGCAGGAGATCATCATCATTTCGCCGTACCTGGTGCCGGGCAAGCGCGGCGTCGAATGGCTGACCGGCCTGGCCCGTCGCGGGGTCAAGATACGCGTACTGACGAACTCGCTGGCGGCGACCGATTCGCCGATCGTGCACGTTGGCTACAAGCGCTATCGGAAGGAACTGCTGCGCGCCGGCGTCGAGCTGCACGAGCTGAAGTCACGGCTGCATCGGCAGCAGCGCGCGGTGGGGGACTTCAAGTCCTCGCAGGCGAGCCTGCACGTCAAGGCGGCGGTGGTGGACCGCACCACGCTGTTCGTCGGCTCGATGAACTTCGATCCGCGCTCGATCACGCAGAACACCGAGACCGGCATCATCGTGCGCAACGAGCGGCTGGCGGGGCAGGTGGCGCAGCTGTTCACGGGCGCGATCGGCGTCAACAGCTGGCGCCTGCGGCTGTCGGAGGACGACAAGCTGCAATGGGTGGACGGGCAGGGCAAGCAGGCGGTGGTGCTCGATACCGAGCCGGATACCACCTGGTCGCAGCGCTTCTGGATCGACGTGCTGACGCCCTTTACGCCGGAAGAGCTGCTGTAAGCCGCCGGCAGCGGCAAGGCGCCGGCTGCATCAAGGCACCCGCTGCCCAGGCTCCGATTGCAGCAAGGCGCCGACTACTGGAGGCGCCGGCAGGCCGCCGCGCAGCTGGCGGGCGGCCTGCCGGGTTGCCTGCCTGGCTTACTTGTGACGATCCGCCGCGCCTTCGAGCTTCTGGCCGCCGCGCTGGATGTCCTGGCCGAGCCCGGCCATCGTGTTGCAGCCGGTCAGCAGCACAGCCAGCATCAGACCGAAAATCCAACCTTTTTTCACACTGCGCTCCTTTTGAGATGTTGCGAACGGGGCGATTTTACAATTGGTGCGGCCCGCTGCGCACAGGGCAGTGTGGCTATTTGTAACGGCCGGCCGGGCGGACGAACGGGCAGGGCGCCGAAGGGGCGCAGAGCGGACGCAAAACGGATGCGGAAGGTGCCGGAAGGGGCAACGAAGGGGGGACGGTGCCCTCCCTAGACGTAGGCGATCAGCCTTCCGGCCGCGATCACCAGCGTCCAGGTCAGCAGCGACAGCACCGCCGCGGTG
>NZ_JCBAJO010000161.1:0-10741 GCF_059772245.1 Cupriavidus sp. R6-3 | reverse complement strand
AGGGGATCAGCGCGCCGGAGGCGCGCTGCCAGCGATCGCTTCGCATCGCTTGCCTCCGTCCGCTCACAGCACGTCCGCCGCGTGGTCGGCCAGGCGCGAACGCTCGCCGCGCGCCAGCGTGATATGGCCGCTGTGGCTCCAGCCCTTGAAGCGGTCGACCACGAAGGTCAGGCCCGACGAGCCTTCGGTCAGGTACGGCGTGTCGATCTGCGCGATATTGCCGAGGCAGACGATCTTGGTGCCAGGGCCCGCGCGCGTGACCAGCGTCTTCATCTGCTTGGGCGTCAGGTTCTGCGCCTCGTCGATGATGACGAACTTGTTGACGAAGGTGCGGCCGCGCATGAAGTTCATGCTCTTGACCTTGATGCGCGAGCGGATCAGTTCCTGCGTGGCGGCGCGCCCCCATTCGCCGGCGCTGTCGTCGCTCTTCTGCAGGACCTCGAGGTTGTCGTCGAACGCGCCCATCCACGGCTGCATCTTCTCTTCCTCGGTGCCCGGCAGGAAGCCGATGTCCTCGCCGACCGGCACGGTCGCCCGCGTGACGATGATCTCGTTGTACAGCTTCTGGTCCAGCACCTGCTCCAGCCCCGCGGCCAGCGCCAGCAGCGTCTTGCCGGTGCCGGCCTGGCCCAGCAGCGTGACGAAGTCGATGTCGGGGTTCATCAGCAGGTTCAGCGCGAAGTTCTGCTCGCGGTTGCGTGCGGTCACGCTCCAGACGTTGTTCTTGTGGTGCGTGTAGTCCTTCAGCGTCTGCAGCAGCGCGGTCTTGCCGTTGATCTCCTTGACCTGCGCGTACAGCGGCAGGCTGCCGTCCATCGGTTCCAGGTAGACGAACTGGTTGACGAGGAAGGAGGGCACCAGCGGGCCGGTCAGCCGGTAGAACATCGCGCCGGTCTTCGGGTCCTGCCAGCTCTCGACGCCCTTGCCGTGCCGGGTCCAGAAATCGTTGGGCAGCACCATCACGCCCGAGTACAGCAGGTCCTTGTCCTCGAGGACCTGGTCGTTGAAATAGTCCTCGGCCGGCAGGCCCAGCGCCCGGGCCTTGATCCGCATGTTGATGTCCTTGGACACCAGCACGACGTCGCGTTCCGGATGCTGCTGCCGCAGCGCGCTGACCACCGCCAGGATCTGGTTGTCGGCCTTGCCCTCGGGCAGCCCTTCGGGCAGCTTGGTGTCGTTCAGCCGGGTCTGGAAGAACAGCGTCCCCTGCGCGTCGCGGTTGCCCAGCTTGGCCAGCGGCAGGCCTTCGTCGAGCACGCCGTCGGTGCCGGCCACCAGCGCATCGAGCGTGCGGCTGACCGCGCGCGCGTTGCGCGCGACTTCGCTCATGCCCTTCTTGTGGTTGTCCAGCTCCTCGAGCGTCATCATCGGCAGATAGATGTCGTGCTCCTCGAAGCGGAACAGCGAGCTTGGATCGTGCATCAGCACATTGGTGTCGAGCACGAACAGCTTGGCGGGGCCGGTGTCCTTGCGCTGCCGGCGGCTGGTGGTGCCGGTGCTGGTCTTGACCAGCGACACGGGCGAGGCCGGCGTCGTCGACACCGGGGCGCTCGGCACGTCTTTCGCGCGGGCGCGCGTGCCGGCGGCACGGGCCTCCACCGCGGGCGCGGCGGCTTCGCTGGGTCCGCTTTCAAGCAGGGCCACGCGTTCCAAGGCCGGAACGGGCTTTCTTGCCTGCGTCGCGGACTTCGGCAACCTTGCAACCGGAGCGAACTCGCTCGGGTCCAGCAGTTGTGCAGGCTTGGCGGGCATGGTCGGCAGCGGCATGCTGGGCGTTCCTTTCAGGGGGAGGGGAAAACGGGCGGGGCCGCGCACAGACGAAAAAGCCGCCGGGCCCGTTGAGCGGGCGAGGCGGCTTGTCTTGTGCGGGCGGACGGCACGGCAGTTCCGCTACCGGCCCTGGGCATCGTGCGCCTGGGCCGGAGGGGAGAAGCAGCGTGGCAACCAGAATCTGAACTCATTACGGGGCAATGTATCCGAACGATTTCCGTTTGGCAATTGCCCTGTGAAGGTCACATCGCGCGCACCAGTTCGAGCACTTCGTCGACGTGGCTGGGCACCTTGATGCCGCGCAGTTCATGGCGCAGCTTGCCCTTGCCGTCGATCACGAAGGTGCTGCGCTCGATGCCGCGCACTTCCTTGCCATAGAGTTTTTTCATCTTGATGACGTCGAACAGTTGGCACAGCGCTTCGTCGGCATCGGAGATCAGTTCGAAGGGAAGCTCCAGCTTGGCCTTGAAGTTCTCGTGCGATTTCATGCTGTCGCGCGAGATGCCGAACACCACCGCGCCGGCGGCCTCGAAGGCCTCGTGCTGGTCGCGGAAGTCCATCGCCTCGTTGGTGCAGCCGGGGGTGTTGTCCTTCGGATAGAAGTACAGCACCACCGTCTTGCCGCGGTAGTCGGCGAGGCGGAAGGTGCCGCCGGTGGCCGGTGCGCTGAAATCGGGAACGGCCTGGTTGAGACTCACTGTCATTCTTATGGCTCCTGGAGGAAGCGGCGCTGGGGAAATCGGCTCGCCGGGGACCGGCCCCGCGCCGGCTCGGGCGAGGGCCGGTCGCGGCGGGCGGGGATCGCGGGCATGGCCGTGCTCACGGCAAATGAGGGCGCGTCGGCATAGTTCAAGCGTGGCGTCGGGCAGACATCGGCCGACCGCAGGGACGGCCGCTTCAGCCGCCTGCGGCCGCGTCTTCGAGCAGCAGCACCGCCGCCACCTTGCGGCCCTCGGCCATCAGGATGTTGTAGGTGCGGCAGGCCGCCGGCATGTCCATCGCATCGACGCCGATATGGCGGCGGGACAGGGCCGCGGTCAGGCGCGGATGCGGAAAGCGCAGGCGGTCGCCGGTGCCGAGCAGCACCACCTCGGGGGCATGGTCCAGCAGGCCCTCGAACTGGTCCGCGGCCAGGTCCTCGAAGCGCTGGACGGGCCAGGGCCGTACCTCGCCCTCGGGCATCACCAGCACCGACATGGTGTAGCGCACCTTGTTGATCTCGATATAGCCCGGGCCATACGCGGTGACGGTGTTCATGGCGTTGGGCTGGTCGGCATGGAGTTTCACGGGGGAACCTTGTGGGGAAACTGGTCGGGGAGTTGGGCGGAGAACTTGTCCGGGAGCTTGTCGGAGAACTTGTCGCAGAACCGGCGCCGGGAAGGCGCGGACCGGGGCGGTGGCGAGCGCGGTCCGGCCGCGCTGCATCGCAAGATCCCTGCCGAAGTCTGTCATAATCCGCTAAATTATAGCCTTTGCCTTCCTGCCGGCCGCGCTGCCCTCGCATCGCCCCGCAGTGCAGCGAAGCGCGCTCCGGACGACCTCCTGTTTTACGCAGATTCCCTGTTCGCCGCCGCACGAACCGGCGGCCCCATGCTCCCTTTGTCCCTGCCAGACTCCTGCCCGACCACGCCGTGAAACCGATCCAGAAATCCAACAAGCTGAACAACGTCTGCTACGACATCCGCGGCCCGGTGCTGGAGAAGGCCAAGCAGATGGAGGAAGAAGGGCACAAGATCATCAAGCTCAATATCGGCAACCTGGCCGTGTTCGGCTTCGATGCGCCGGAGGAGATCCAGCAGGACATGATGCGCAACCTGCCGAACTCGGCGGGCTACTCGGATTCGAAGGGCATCTTCGCCGCGCGCAAGGCGATCATGCACTACACCCAGCAGAAGAACATCCACGGCGTCGGCCTGGAAGACATCTATGTCGGCAACGGCGCGTCCGAGCTGATCGTGATGTCGATGAACGCGCTGCTGAACAACGGCGACGAGGTGCTGGTGCCCACGCCGGACTACCCGCTGTGGACGGCCGCGGTCAGCCTGTCGGGCGGCACCCCGGTGCACTACCTGTGCGACGAGGCCAACGACTGGATGCCGGACCTGGACGACATCCGCGCGAAGATCACGCCGAACACCAAGGCCATCGTCGTGATCAACCCGAACAACCCGACCGGGGCGCTGTACTCGGACGAGCTGCTGCGCGAGATCGTCGCGATCGCGCGCCAGCACGGGCTGATCATCTTCGCCGACGAGATCTACGACAAGGTGCTGTACGACGGCCATACGCACACCTCGATCGCCGCGCTGTCGACCGACGTGCTGACGGTGACCTTCAATGGCCTGTCGAAGAACTACCGCTCGTGCGGCTACCGCGCCGGCTGGATGGTGGTGTCGGGCGACAAGCGGCCCGCGCACGACTATATCGAGGGCCTGAACATGCTGTCCTCGATGCGGCTGTGCGCCAACGTGCCGGGCCAGTGGGCGATCCAGACCGCGCTCGGCGGCTACCAGAGCATCAACGACCTGGTGGCCGAGGGCGGCCGCCTGCGCCGCCAGCGCGACCTGGCCTACGAGCTGATCACGCAGATCCCGGGCATTACCTGCGTCAAGCCGAAGGCGGCGCTGTACCTGTTCCCGAAGCTCGACCTGTCGATGTATCCGATCCAGGATGACCAGGAATTCATCTACGAGCTGCTGCAGGAATCGAAGGTGCTGCTGGTGCAGGGCAGCGGCTTCAACTGGGCCAAGCCGGACCATTTCCGCATCGTGTTCCTGCCGCACGAAGAAGACCTGCGCGAGGCGATCGGCCGCGTCGGGCGCTTCCTCGAGTCCTATCGAAAACGACACGGCGCGACGGCCTGACTCCGGCCGCGGCCGGCTCCGAACGCACGCACCGTCGCGCTCCCCCATTTGCAAACTGGAATCTGATTGACCATGAACCCCATCAAAGTAGGCCTGCTCGGCATCGGTACCGTCGGTAGCGGCACGTTCGACGTGCTCAAGCGCAACCAGGAGGAGATCCGCCGCCGCGCGGGCCGCGGCATCGAGATTACGATGGTGGCCGACCTGAACACCGAGCGCGCACGCGAGCTGACCGGTGGGCAGGTCGAGGTGGTGGCCGATGCGCGCGAGGTGGTGAGCCATCCCGACATCGACATCGTGGTCGAACTGATCGGCGGCTACGGCATCGCCCGCGAGCTGGTGCTGCAGGCGATCGCCAACGGCAAGCATGTGGTGACGGCCAACAAGGCGCTGCTGGCGGTGCACGGCAACGAGATCTTCGAGGCCGCGCGCAGCAAGGGCGTGATGGTCGCGTTCGAGGCCGCGGTGGCCGGCGGCATCCCCATCATCAAGGCGCTGCGCGAGGGCCTGAGCGCCAACCGCATCCAGTGGATCGCCGGCATCATCAACGGCACCACCAACTTCATCCTGTCGGAGATGCGCGACAAGGGCCTGGACTTCGACACCGTGCTGAAGGAGGCCCAGCAGCTGGGCTATGCCGAGGCCGATCCGACCTTCGACATCGAGGGCATCGACGCCGCGCACAAGATCACGCTGATGAGCGCGATCGCCTTCGGCATGCCGGTGCAGTTCGACAAGACCCACGTCGAGGGCATCACGCGCCTGTCCGCGATCGACATCCAGTACGCCGAGGAACTGGGCTACCGCATCAAGCTGCTGGGCCTGACCCGCCGCCGCGAGGACGGCATCGAGCTGCGCGTGCATCCGACGCTGGTGCCGGCCTCGCGCCTGATCGCCAACGTCGAGGGCGCGATGAACGCGGTGCTGGTGCAGGGCGATGCAGTCGGCGCCACGCTGTACTACGGCAAGGGCGCCGGCGCCGAGCCGACCGCCTCGGCGGTGATCGCCGACCTGGTCGACGTGACCCGGCTGCATACCGCCGATCCGGAGCACCGCGTGCCGCATCTGGCGTTCCAGCCGGACGAGCTGTCCAGCGTGCCGGTGCTGCCGATCGAGGAAGTCACCAGCAGCTACTATCTGCGCATGCGCGTGTCGGACCAGACCGGCGTGCTGGCCGATATCACCCGCATCCTGGCCGATTCCGGCATCTCGATCGACGCGATGCTGCAGAAGGAGTCGCGCGAGGGCGAGCCGCAGACCGATATCATCATGCTGTCGCACCTGGCCCGCGAGAAGCAGGTCAATGCCGCCATCGCCAGGATCGAGGCGCTGCCGACGGTGCTCTCGGGCGTCACCCGCCTGCGCATGGAAGAACTGAACTGAAGCCTTGCCGATGGCCGCGCCGCCGCCCCACCCGGGCGCTGGCGCGGCCCGGCGGCCACCATCACGATGAACTACAAGTCGACCCGCGGCCATGACGTGCCGCAAACCTTCTCCGAGATCCTGCTGGGCGGCCTGGCGCCGGACGGCGGCCTGTACCTGCCACAGCAATATCCGCAGGTCAGCGCCGACGAACTCGAATCGTGGCGCAAGCTGTCGTACGCGGACCTCGCCTATGAAATCCTCGCCAGGTTCTGCGACGACATCCCGGCCGAGGACCTGCGCGCGCTGACGCGCAAGACCTATACCGCCGAGGTCTATTGCAACGCGCGCGCCGGCGACAACACCGCCGACATCACGCCGCTGCGCAAGCTCGGCGACGAGGCGGGCGCGCCGCTGTACCTGCTCGGCCTCTCCAACGGCCCGACGCTGGCCTTCAAGGACATGGCGATGCAGCTGCTGGGCAACCTGTTCGAGTACGCGCTGGCGCGCGCCGGACAGGAGCTCAACATCCTGGGCGCGACCTCGGGCGACACCGGCAGCGCGGCCGAATACGCGATGCGCGGCAAGCGCGGCATCCGCGTCTTCATGCTGAGCCCGCACAAGAAGATGAGCGCGTTCCAGACCGCGCAGATGTTCAGCCTGCAGGATCCGAACATCTTCAATCTGGCAGTGCAGGGTGTGTTCGACGACTGCCAGGACATCGTCAAGGCGGTCTCCAACGACCTCGAATTCAAGTCGCGCCAGAAGATCGGCACCGTCAATTCGATCAACTGGGCGCGCGTGGTCGCGCAGGTGGTCTACTACTTCAAGGGCTGGCTGCTCGCCACCGATGGCCCCGGCCAGAAGGTCTCGTTCTGCGTGCCGTCGGGCAACTTCGGCAATGTCTGCGCCGGCCATATCGCCCGCATGATGGGTTTGCCGATCGACAAGCTGGTGGTGGCGACCAACGAGAACGACGTGCTCGACGAATTCTTCCGCACCGGCGTCTATCGCGTGCGCAAGTCGGCCGAGACCTACCACACCTCCAGCCCGAGCATGGACATCTCGAAGGCCTCCAACTTCGAGCGCTTCATCTTCGACCTGCTGGGGCAGGATGCCGGCAAGCTGGCGCAGCTGTTCCGCGATGTCGATACCAAGGGCGGCTTCGACCTGTCCGGCACGCCGGACTACGAGCGCATCCGCCAGTTCGGTTTCGTCTCGGGCCGCAGCACGCACGACGACCGGGTCGCGACGATCCGCGATCTGTCCTCGCGCTATGGCATCACCATCGACACCCACACCGCCGACGGCGTCAAGGTCGCGCGCGAGCACCTGTCGGCGGGCACGCCGATGGTGGTGCTGGAAACCGCGCTGCCGGCCAAGTTCGCCGACACGATCCGCGAGGCGCTGGGCCACGAGCCCGAACGTCCGGCCGCCTTCGAGGGCATCGAGGCGCTGCCGCAGCGCTTCGAGGTGATGCCGGCCGACGCGGCGCAGGTCAAGGCGTACATCGCCCGGCATACCGGGCTGTAATCCGGAGACCGGCCGCCGCGCCTGCCTGCGCGGCGGCCGCCGAGTCATTACAATCGGCTCGTACAATCGAGCTGGTACGAATCGAATCAGCCGCTTGCCGCCGCCGCCCGACGCCGCGGCCGCAAGCGCCGCCTCGCGCAGGCGGGGCCTGTCCGGACACTGCGTTCCCGCCTGCGCGGGCCGCGACGACAACGCACCTCGCATGGAAAATCGTCCCCCGATGCTGACCCTGGCGCAGGCGCTCGACGCGCTGCTGGCCGGCGCCCAGCCGATCGCCGAAAGCGAACGCGTCGATACGCTGCAGGCCAATGGCCGCGTGCTGGCCCAGCCGGTTACCAGCACGCTCGACGTCCCGCCCGCCGACAACACGTCGATGGACGGCTATGCGCTGCGCTGCGCCGACGTGCCGATGCCCGGCGCGCGGCTGCGGGTCGCCCAGCGCATTCCGGCCGGCCATGTCGGCGTGCCGCTCGAAGCCGGCACGGCGGCGCGCATCTTCACCGGCGGACTGATTCCGGCCGGCGCCGATGCCGTGGTGATGCAGGAGCAGTGCCAGGCCGACGGCGACTTCGTCGTGGTCAACCATGCCCCCGGACCCGGCGAGTGGATCCGCCGCGCCGGCGAGGACATCATGGCCGGCGCCGTGATCCTGCCCACCGGCACGCGGCTGACGCCGCAGGCGCTGGGACTGGCCGCCTCGGTCGGCCAGGCGCAGGTGGACGTGGTGCGGCGCCCGCGCGTGGCGGTGTTCTTCACCGGCGACGAGCTGGCAATGCCGGGCGAGCCGTTGAAGCCGGGCGCGATCTACAACTCCAACCGCTTCACGCTGCGCGGCCTGCTGGAAAACCTCGGCTGCGAGGTCACCGATTTCGGCATCGTGCCCGACACGCTGGACGCCACGCGCGACACGCTGCGCCGCGCGGCGCAGGGCCACGACCTGATCCTGACCTCGGGCGGCGTCTCGGTCGGCGAGGAAGACCATATCAAGCCGGCGGTGCAGGCCGAAGGGCGGCTGGACCTGTGGCAGATCGCGATCAAGCCGGGCAAGCCGCTGGCGTTCGGCCATGTGGCGCGCGGCGGTGCCGGCGGTACCGCCGCTACGGGAGATGCAGCGAGCGTCGCCGACAGCGCGGCCTTCCTCGGCCTGCCGGGCAATCCGGTGTCCAGCTTCGTCACCTTCCTGCTGTTCGTGCGGCCCTTCCTGCTGCGCATGCAGGGCGTGACCGACGTCGCGCCGCGGCGCATCCCGATGCGGGCCGACTTCGACCTGACCAAGTTCGATCGCCGCAACGAATTCCTGCGCGTGAAGATCAACGAAGGCGGCGGGCTGGACCTGTTCCCGAACCAGAGCTCGGGCGTGCTGACCTCGACGGTCTGGGGCGACGGCCTGGTCGACAATCCCCCCAACCAGCCGATCCGGCGCGGCGACATGGTGTCGTTCCTGCCGTTTGCCAATCTGGTGGCCTAGTCCCGGCGAGGGCGGCCGAAGCAGTCGAGAGAAGAGGGTAGCGATGCAGATCGAATTGCGGTTCTTCGCCAGCGTACGCGAGCAACTGGGGGTGGCCCAGGAGCGCGTCGAGCTGCCGGACACGGTCGCCACCGTGGGACAGGTGCGGCAGTGGCTGCGCGAGCGCGGCGGCGTCTGGCAGGAGGCGCTGGCCGAGGGCCGGGCGCTGCGCATGGCGGTGAACCATGCGGTCGCGCGCGCCGATACCGCGGTGGCCGACGGCAGCGAAGTGGCCTTCTTCCCGCCGGTGACCGGGGGCTGAGATGAGCGTCAGGGTACAGCGCGAGGATTTCGACCTCGGTGCCGAGGTGGCGGCGCTGCGCGCGGGGCGTCCGGGCATCGGCGCCGTGGCCAGCTTCATCGGCACGGTGCGGGACGTCAACGACGGCAGCCCGGTGCAGGCGATGGAGCTCGAGCACTATCCGGGCATGACCGAGAAGGCGCTGGAGCGCATCGAGGCGGTCGCGCGCGAGCGCTGGGCCGTCGAAGGCGTGACCATCATCCACCGGGTCGGCCCGCTGCAGCCGCAGGACCAGATCGTGCTGGTGGCGGTGGCCTCGGCCCATCGCGGCAATGCCTTCGCCGCCTGTGAATTCATCATGGACTACCTGAAGTCCGAGGCGCCGTTCTGGAAGAAGGAATCGACGCCCGAGGGCGCCCGCTGGGTCGATGCGCGCGTCACCGACGAGGGCGCGCTGGCGCGCTGGGGCGTGCGCTCGCTCAATGCCAGCGGCGATGCCGGGGAGGGCGAAGGCCAGCCCGGAGCCCCGGCTTGAGCCCGCTCGGCTTCGTCGCGGTTGGGGTCGGCGCGGCGATGGGCGCCTGGCTGCGCTGGCTGTTCTCGCTGCTGTGGAATGCCGCCAACCCGGCGCTGCCCTACGGCACGCTGGCGGCCAATCTGCTCGGCGGCTTCCTGATCGGCGTCGCGGTGGGCTTCTTCGATACCCATGCCTCGCTGCCCCCGGCCTGGCGCCTGCTGGTGATCACCGGCTTTCTCGGCGGGCTGACCACCTTCTCGACCTTCTCCAGCGAGCTGACCGCCAATCTGCTGGCCGGCGACTACGGCGCCGCGGCGCTGCACGTGCTGCTGCACCTGAGCGGCTCGCTGCTGCTGACGCTGTTCGGGCTGTGGAGCTATCGGGCGCTGGCCTGAGCCGGACGATCCTGCGCCGATCATCCGCCGATTATCCGCCGATCATCTGCAATAACGCCGCGTTGAAGCGCTGCGGCAGCTCCAGATGCGGACTGTGGCCGGCCGCCGGGATTGTCGCCACCCGCGGAGCCGGTTGCAGCGCGGCCATGGCCGCCGCCAGCGCGGGCCGGTAAAGCCGGCTTCGTTCCCCATACAGGCAGAACAGCGGCAGGGTCGCCTCGCGCAGGGTCTGCCGGTAGTCCTGCCGCGCCATGTCGAGCCACAGCTCGGCCAGCACGCCGGCGTCGCAGCCGGCCATCCATTCCCGCACCCGTGCCGCCTCGTGCGCCGGCGGCTCGACGCCGTCGGCCCATAGCCCCGCGCCGACCAGCGGCACCATGCCGTGCCAATGGCGCCGGACCTGCGCCGCCATCTGCTCGGCCTGGGCAGCGGTGTAGCCGCCATGCAGGCCATGCGGCCAGTCCGGCGCGGTCAGCAGCCGGGGCGTCATGTCGATCGCGCCGATCGCGGCGACGCGCGACTCCAGCCATTGCCGGGGACGGCCGCGCGCCA